>JANYCB010000091.1 GCA_025360485.1 Methylotenera sp.
ATTGCGAAGCAGTTGAAGTTTGTAATGCTGTACGACGCTGGATGCAGATAAAAATGCGTGTGCTTTATAGAGAGAGTGTCCCAGCAGGTGCATTGCAGCCAGCGTGTAAAGCCCCAAGCCACATTCAAGTATCATAAAACCCATCTGTGCCACAGTAGACCAGGCAAGTCTTACCTTGATGCTGATCCTGGTAAGCATAACCAAGCCTGCCAATATGGCTGTCACCATACCAAAGACCACCAGAAGCCAGCGTGCGACAGTCGCTTCCTGCAGTAGCGGTGCGAAGCGAATCAGCACAAATCCTGAAAGGTTAACAACTCCCGCATGCAGCAGAGCTGATACAGGTGTCGGTGCTTCCATGACTTGAATCAACCATCCATGTGCTGGAAATAGTGCGGTCCGAATCATCACTGCAAGCACGAGGCAGACTGCGCTTACATGCAGCAACGCTGAAATTTCTGTATATGCAAGATGCGCAGACAAGGCAGAAATTGATCCACTTCCAATTTCCGACCATGCCAGAACTGCCGCGGTGACCAGCAACGCATCAGCTATGCGATCTGCAATAAATTTTTTATGAGCTGCCAGCGTGGCAAAAGGACGCTCAGAATAAAAGCAAAGCAAGCGTTCAAGTATTATGCCAATCAGAGCCCAGACACCAATCAAGACTAGCCATTGGTCTGCTAGCAGCAGCATATGAACCAATGCCAATACGCCGGAAAAAGCTTTAATGTAGAGTGCCTGCCCGCTTTCACCTTGCATATAGCGTGAAGAAAATACACCTATCACAGTACCCAAAAGCTGAACCAGAACAGCCATCCAGGACTGAAGTTGACTAGCAGCAAGGCCTGGCAGCAACGAGCCATGCTCTACAAATGAAGGTTGCATTATCTGTAGCAATAAAGATGTTGCTGTTGATAACAACGCCAATCCTGAAAACAGTGCGAATACCTTCCAAAGCAGCTTTACGGAAATATTCTGGTTGAGACATATCAGTGCTGTAATCAACATTAAAACAGGAGGAGCCAAAATGATGACAGATACTGAAAATGTTAAAAGATCCATAAAATTTCCTTAGCCTTAGTTATTAAGTATTGGTACATGCTCTTAAAGTTTTTAATTTATTAAATTGAACAAACTCTTCGCTATTAACGATTGGATTTTCTAATCTAGCGCTTTTTTTGTTTTGCAGTTTCCAGATCAGATTTACGCTGCTGCGTACTTTGCTGTTGTTCAATATCGTCACTGTTTAGCTCTTTTAGGATTTTTATATCGCCTTCCGTAATGACAGGTTCACCGTTGATTTCTATTGTTTTATATGAAACCTGAACCCATCGACCTTCAATTTCAATCAGTTTGTACATGGTTACCTTTCAATATTTCGGTCACTATTTGATTAATTTTTTAAGGAATAATTAAAACATTGTTATTTTCAAATAAATTTAATATCTAGTAAAATATATAATTATTTACTTATCGTTCTGTTTTTTATATATGTCGAGACTTAACTATCATCATCTGCAATATTTCTGGCACGTCGCTAAAATGGGTAATCTGACTAAAGCAGCAAAAAAGCTGCATATTTCTCAGTCGGCATTATCTGCACAAATCAAACAACTTGAAGAAAGCTTGAACTGCCGTTTGTTTTTGCGGCAAGGTAAAAAGCTGGTATTAACAGAAATGGGGAATGTGGCGTTATCCTATGCCGAGTCAATATTCAGCAAAGGCAACGAGTTGGAGAACCTACTACATAAAGGCATGGAATCAGAAAACAAGATTGTTAGAATTGGCGTACTTTCGACTATGTCGCGCAATTTTATTGAGAGCTTTGTAGAGCCGATACTCAATAACTCTAGTTACAAGTTAGAGATTCATGCTAGTGGTCAAACAACGCTGCTGAATTCGCTTACTAACCATCAGTTGGATCTCGCGTTGACGAATATTGAAGTCAGAGGCAATGCAAGCCAGTTATGGGAATGCATTTTGCTCAATCGTCAGCCTGTTAGCGTCATTGGCCCAAATGGCTTCGATATCAAATCTGAGTTTTCAAAAGAATATGAGGAATATAATTGGATTCTTCCTAGTGTGGAAAGTCCAATTCGTTCTGGTTTTGATGGGCTTTGTGCACTCCAACAAATAGAACCTAAAATTGTTGCTGAAGCAAACGATATGGCCATGTTGCGCCTACTGGCCAGAGATAGCATGGCGCTGACCGTAATGCCCGAGGTGGTTGTTAAGGATGAGCTTAAACGCGGCATACTGAAATCCTATGCTCAATTACCTGATATTTACGAAAATTTTTATGCCGTAACTATAAAAAAACATTCCCGAAAAAACGAAATCAACAACTTGATCAACAAGTTTTTAATATCTAAACCTGCTTGATTTATGAAAAGCCCTCTGCCTTAGTTGAATAGCCACTAGTTTATTTGACGTCTTTGATCCGATGGCAATCGATTATTTTTTAAACTTGTCAGTCTGCTATGCGGATTTACTGCCGCTGGCTCATAATTCGGATATGTCTATTTAGAATTAAATTCCACTATAAAACGTAGCTGATTTGTAATTTTGCCAGACTATCTACAAGTAATTCAGACTGTTTCAGACTGCAAATAAATTTGGCGAAATTTGCAAGATATTGATTTAATTAATAAATTAATATATAAAACCCTTCTACGAACCAAGGGGTCAGGAGTTCGAATCTCTTTGGGCGCACCATATAAATCAAAGGGTTAGTTTAGGCTAGCCCTTTGTCATTTTATGGCACGTAGGGAATATGTTTTAAAAATTATGTCAGCTACTGGCCAATAGCTGAAGTTTAACCTTTTACATAATTCCAGCTAATTTGCAAATCAGTTATACACTAACTGTCGCATTGCAGCATAAGTCTGATGGCTTACCCATCCACTAAATCAGCCCTAACTCAATGCTGGTCGTCGCTTGCATCAAATCTGATAGCACTTTAGTTGCATTTTCAATTTTTCGCCGCGTATAATCGTGTTAAAGGGGAAAATGAATGGCCGCAGCCAACTTTCGTGTTGCTCAGGATGACCAAGGTCGACGCCATGTCCAGCTTTTTGGTCAGTGGTCATTACGAGCCCCGTCAAATGATTTTGCTAAACTTAAAAAATTATTAGAGCCATTTTTTTTTGATACCTTCACAAAATGGGATTTGAACGAAATAGAGCAGTTAGATGCTGCCGGTGCGTCTACTCTCTTATCTGGATGGGGCAACAAACTTAATGCCAACATCTCTCTCAGGCCTGAACAAGCCGAGCTTTTTAATACGCTCATTGGTTTAACAAGACCCCCTAGTAAAAAAATTGATCGTGACTGGCTTTCGCCACTGAATGCTTTGGGTAAAGGTGTACTCCATCTATTGCACCATTTCACCGAGTTTATTCACTTGCTCATTTTGCTTTTACTCGAAATTTCCTACTTATTTCGCCGCCCACAAGATTTTCCTTGGCGCGAATTTAGCGCTAACGTATACAAAAGCGGCGTGAACGCCTTACCGGTGACAGCATTACTAGGTTTTATGATTGGTGTGGTAATGGGTTATTTAATGTCGAGGCAACTGCATTCGTTTGGCGCCGACATTTATATCGTCAATATTTTAGGGCTCAGTATTATCCGCGAACTCGGTCCCGTGCTAATGGCAGTGTTAGTTGCAGGCCGATCAGGTTCTGCAATGACAGCGCAAATCGGCGTGATGCGTGTAACCGATGAGATTGATGCCCTGACTACAATGGGGATTTCGCGTACTTTACGAGTTGTTCTACCTAAGGTGCTAGGGCTGACTTTTGTAGCACCTTTACTGGTGTTATGGACTTCCGGCTGGACGCTCGTTGGTGGCGCCTTTGCATCGAATTTAGAGTTAGGCATTAGTTTTCGCTTTTTCTTTGATTATTTACCGCTGGTTGTTCAGCCGATAAACCTCACACTTAGCTTATTCAAAGGACTGATGTTTGGTTTCGTTGTAGCATTGGTGGCATGCCACTTTGGATTACGCATCAAGCCTAATACTGAGAGCCTAAGCAACAGCACAACAAGCTCAGTGGTAACAGCGATATCTGGAGTGATTTTGGTAAATGCTTGGTTTGCAATTTTGACGCGTGGCATTGGCGTATGAGTGAGGATATTGTAAATAACACTCTAATGGAAAATAGCCCTGATCAGGACGTCATCTGCGACATACAGAATGTTTGTACGGAGTTTGGCGACAATATTGTTCACCATAACCTAAACTTAAAAGTCAAACGAGGCGATATTTTTGCTTTAGTGGGTAGGTCAGGCTGTGGAAAAACTACACTATTGCGTCACATCATAGGACTAACCAAACCAATAAGCGGTAATGTGCTATTGTTTGGTCAAAATCTGCACGCCATGGAGCGTGTAGCACAACGGCGCCTGATGAACCGTTTTGGCGTTTTATTTCAACAAGGTGCTTTATTTTCTGCGCTTTCGGTTTTCGACAATATCGCTTTTCCGTTACGTGAATTAAAACAATTTGATGAATCCGTCATCTACCAATTGGTGATGCACAAACTGGCATTGGTTGAACTGGAGCCACGAAATGCTGACCTGCTACCTGCTGAGATTTCAGGCGGCATGGTGAAAAGGGTAGGGCTCGCCCGTGCGCTTGCCTTGGAGCCTGAACTTTTGGTACTTGATGAGCCCACCGCAGGACTGGACCCTGATCGAAGTCATAATTTTATCGATCTTGTTAAGCAGCTTAAAAAAGCTTTGGGATTAACTGTATTGTTTGTTACCCATGATATGGATACCCTAGCGTCACTAGCCGAACGTGTGGCAGTATTGGAAGATAAACATATTATTGCAGATTGTTCACTACAGGAGCTGGCTGGTATTGATCACCCCTTTGTCATCAATTTCTTCCAAAGTATCCGTAGCAGACTTGAAAGATTATAATAAGCCATGGAAAACCGAGCCTATGCAATTGCAGTTGGTATCTTCACCTTAGTGCTTGGAATAGGTATGCTATTTGCGTATTTATGGATCAGTGGCTCGCAGCAGGCTCGCACAGAGTACACTGTAAACTCTCAACTGCCAGTGACTGGCTTAAGCCCCGAAGCTGCTGTGAAATTTCGTGGTGTAGATGTTGGCAAAGTAATAGAAATATCACTAGACCCGTCCTCGCAAATTACCGTCTTGATTAAGATTGCTATCGCACAAAACTTAAAGCTCAGTAGTGAAGCATATGCAGAGCTTCGTCGGCAAGGGATAACCGGTCTTGCTTATATTGATCTAAATGATGAAAGCAAAAACGCCCCTGCGCTACCAGCTGGTAGCACCATTCCACTTCGACCAACTCTTCTGGACGATTTAATGTCCAAAGGTCCAGAACTTACCGCCCAATTTGAAGTGCTGCTACGAAACAGCAGCCAACTAACTGAGTCTGCCAATCGTGTTTTGACAAATATCGATATTCAAAAATTGAATCACACTATTGCAAATTTTGAAAAAGCATCTGAGGAAGTTTTACCATTAATTAATTCTGCGACAAACATGTTCAGCAATGCAAATAAAATGGCGTCCGAGAAAAATCAAGCACAGCTTGTAAAATCGTTAGAAAGCGCACAACAGACTTTTGATGCAGCAAGACCGCTCATCAATGAACTGAGCATAACTACTAAAAAATTCAACAACTCAGCCGATCAAATTACAAATAGCACTATTCAGCTTACCAATACACTTGAAAATGAAACCTTGCCACAGCTACATACATTGACTCAGAATATGAATAGAAGCGTCATTCATTTCAATCAGCTCATTGATACAGTAGAAGATAATCCGCAAAGCATTATATTTGGGAAACCGGTTCCGCCGCCAGGGCCTGGTGAAGAAGGATTTACCACCAAACCATGAGAGTTAGAATGCGACCTATTATATTACTGTTAACAAGCAGCCTATTTATAAGCACTCTAGCCGCTTGCGTCGGAATCAACAAAGCTAAACAAAATATCGCTGTTTATGATTTTGGTTTGTCAGTTCCAAGCGAAAGCAATCAACAAATTACTTCAAAAATTATGTTAGAAGAACCAGTTTCAACTGCATCTCTAAATCATAATAAAATTCGTTATCGCTTGAACTACCAAAATCCTTCGCGAATTTTTTTCTTTACCGAGAGCCACTGGTCAGCAACGCCTTCAGAATTATTTTCAAACATGCTTAGCAAGAGGGTGAAGGGGGGGGGATATCCCATGTCCTGTAGTTTGAAACTAAAAATAGAAGCATTTGATCAGGTATTCCAAACACCGTCTTCTAGCGAGGGCTTTGTTCAAGTGAGCGTATTTCTGATTGAGAAAAAATCCCAAAAGGTTATATCAAGCCAACTAATTACAGAAAGCGTCGCTTCCACCTCACCTAATGCACAAGGCGGAACGGCCGCACTGCGGCAGGCGAGCGAAAATATACTGAAAAAAGTAATTAATTGGGGAAATATGATTGCTGACGGTAGTGAGTTTTGCCAATAAGCGATTTTAAATGTCCAGTTTGGGTCAGTTAGCGCCATGTTATTAACGGTCGAGTTACCCATTTTTTAAAGACGCTTTCTTTTGCGCTTTAAACGATAAGTCTGTCACTATTAGCGGCATTAAAATAAACTTACTCAAAAATGTTAAGTTAGTTGATTCAGTAATAATTAAGGCCGTGTGTAATGGCAACCCGGATTGTTCGTTTGACGTAAAGTCGAAAAGTTGCCCAAATAGACACATCTAAATGAGGAAAAAGAGGCATGACTGCCTCTTGACCTGAAGCTGACACTAAACGTGGCAAATATGTTACTTTATTAGACTAATTAGTATGAAATTTATACTCTTTGAGGCTGTAAATCAATTTGGCGAGATTTACAACGCATTGATTTAATTAATAAATTTTTCAAAAAAACCTCAACGAACCAAATGCCAGGAGTTCGAATCTCTTTGGGGGCACTAAATACATCAAAGGGTTAGCTTAAGCCAACCCTTTGTCATTACTTTGCAGTTTTAAATGCTAAACGCTTAACTTTAAATTGCTACTGAGCCTGCAAATATTGTGCTATTGCTTCAACATCTTTTTCCGCTAGGCCTTTAACAACTTCATGCATTGCCGTGGCTGCAGGACGGTCATTGCTATAAAAGACCTTAAGTTGGCGTTTTAGATAGGCTTCGTGTTGTCCACCCAATCTAGGCGTTGCTTCCTTGCCCTCACCTTTCTCCCCATGGCAGGCCATACAAGGTGGAACGTTCTTCTCTGCAAGACCATTCAGAAAAATATTCTTACCTGCGTCATACTTCACTTGATCCGAGATTTTACCTTTATGAACAGGTGGCTGCGCTTCGTAGAAAGTGGCCAGTTGTTGAATATCATCGTCAGAAAGCCTTGATGAAATGCCCCACATAAATCTTTTAGCGTTCTCATCTGCGCGCGATTTATCGCGGAACCCTTTCATCTGGTTAATTAGATACTGAGCTGGCTCACCCGCCAACTGGGGGAAAAGTTCTGAGCTAGTTGTGCCACCACGACCATGGCAAACCGAACAGAGCTGTTGATCAAGTTTTGAGCCTACATCCGCCCCAAAAGCTGAAGAAACTGCAATCATTCCAACCATTCCCAGCGACAACAAAATACGATTTTTCATGACGATTCTCCAATTTAGTTTAGAAGGCAAACCAAGTGTTTAGGAACAATGTATTCCTATCGCTTGGTTTGAGGCCTAGAGTATCAACCTGTCTGGAGCCGTCCCATTTAGTATAACCAGTGTACTGCAGAGAGAGCCGTGCAAAAGTCCAGGGATTATAGTCAAGCTGGATAACATAGCCTTGAGTGTCTGGCTTGGTCACGGGATTGACGCCTCCATTGTCGAACTTGACAGGATCATTGCTGCCCGTAGTGTTGAAATAGGCAAGCGAGCCACCATACTTGCGATTATACAAGTAGCTCGCCTTGGCTTTAAATGTGTTGAGATAATCACGTGCATTCAGGCAAGGACCAGCACTTGGGTCACATGCAGGGTCAAAGCCAGCCTTATTGTCCTGCTTCTCATGGATATAAGTAACTTGTGCCGTAAAAATATGCGGATCTGACAGAAACTGGTACTGCGCATCTAATGCAGTATCGGTGATGCGGTTGGTTGGGCCACTATGAATTACGGGATCGTCGAAAAGGTCTGCCTGCATACCATATGTTCCCACCATCAATGAGTGCGAGCCCCAGTCCTCATTCCAAGCCAAGCGCCAATAAGGGTTATTGCGCCCATCCAGTTGTGTTATCGAACCATCATGTCCATTCTGACCAGCACTCAATACTCTGAAGAATTTATTGGCGTTACCATAAAAAGACAGTTCCCCATACAGATGTCGGTCATACCAAAAATAAGCTCCAAGACCAGCCGCCTGCTGACTAAGCCCACCCTCAATCAAAGACCCTGAAAAGGCCGGCCCAGGAATAGGCAGATTAGGACCATTATAAGGAAAGCCCCAGGCTGGGGTTGTATTCCAGACATCCTGTACTGATGGGTTGTTATTAAGATTAAGACCAAACACAGTGTTTTTGCCAAAAATATCATGGGTTGTTACCAACCGAATATCCGTGTTATCCAAACCACTATGTCCCACAAACTTACCATCGGCATTTTGAGCACCATTATTGGAATAAGTCCATTGCACGAACATGCCTAGATTGTCTGTAAGTTTACCCGCTGCAAAAAGAGCAAGCACATCGAACTGCGGGTCGTTCTCGCGCGCCATGAGCCTTGTCCCAGTATTATCATGATTTTTAGCAATGCTGGTAACCGAAAACTGAGCCATGGCCGCCACAGGCAGCCATTGACGTTCGCCTAAAGTATATCCATTAAGTTTGAACTCCCTACCGAAGGGCGTAAGTTCAGGGAAGCTGGTATGGCAGGCCGCGCAATCCATCCCCGTTTGACGTGCAAACGATGGAACCGCCATGCTGACTGAGGGTGTTAGCGCAAGTCCAACAAAAGTGAGGAACAGAATCTTTCTGATAGTTTGGTACATGCTATTAACTCCCCATAAAATAATAATCACCTACGCACTCATGCTATTCCTAAACCCATAGATAAACTTGATTTAAATCAAATGATTCACTTTAAATCCAACTTATTGAGTCAATAACAATTTTAGTGTGACTATTTAGCAACTATACGTGCGCCTATCCTACTTTTCTCGGTCATTATGAGTAAGCATCACTTCATTCCATTGACAGGCCGCTGTTTGCCAGTTTTCCATTAGGCTAACAGTTCTTTCGCGTTCTTTATCTGTCACTTTATTTGTGAGCTTACTTCGCAACTCTATCGCGTCGTCAACATCACCTTCTCCAACATTATTGGCTGTAAGTTCTGCCCACATTAAAGCACTACTAAAATCAGTTTCAGCAGTACCCACTAGCGCGCTAGTGCGCAAAATTACATGAACTCCACGAATAGCATGCCCAGAATACAAACGTGCGAGCTGTAACTGCGCCGGGCCATAGCCCTGTCTGGCTGACTTGCAATACCAATAAGTTGCCTTGCTGTTATCGTAAATTGACATATCGTTTAAAGGACCGCCGCCCTTGCAGCAATAAGTATTCCCTAACTTAAACTGTTCAGCAGGATCAACTGGTGTGGCATCATGTTTGAGCATCACGCGCTTAGTCGCATCATAACCTTGCTGAGCACCTTCAATGACTGGTGCGTAGCACGCACTTGATAACATAGTTAAAGTAAATACCAAAAGCAAAATAATGAGGTTAGTTTTGACCATATAAAGATAAATCAAAATTGCGCAGCTTAGTTAATAAAGTTAGGTTAACTAAGCTGCGCAAGGTGACTATTTAATAGGCTTTTTTGATTTTAATGTGATTTTCGACTGAGCTGACGCCTTCAGTATCGTGTGCAATAGCAGTGGCTTTATCCACGGCCTCCTGATTATCAGCAGTACCGCTTAACCACACGATGCCATTGCTATCAGTATCAACTTTAATATGCACAAGACTCATCACCTTTTCTTCAGCCAATTTGGCTTTTACTTTGGTCGTAATGACCGAGTCTTTTACATAGGCCTTAGGATGTGAGCGATCCGTATCAGAGTCAGCGCTATAGCCTATGACGGGAGCCATTAATGCCCCTATTACGAAGCAAGCAGCTATTAATTTAGTTTTCATTTTCTGTCCTTGGTGTGTGAGAAAGTTGCATCATCTCATTCGCGCACAAGCCAGTCTGTTCGCTAACACACAAAGCGTTAAAACTTATAATATGGAACGTAATTGATGCGAATACCTCTAAACTCGGAAGTCGTGGCTATTTACAAATAACTGCGATTGACTATTCTCAAATATTATTTCGTTTGAAGTGTTGAAGCTTTGTGATTAATATAGGCGCTTAAAGTCAGAAAATGATAAAAACTGTGAATGACAAATTGAATAAAGCATCGATATGCAGCGTAGTTTCTTTAGAGATAGTTGATTATTCAAAGAAAACTGATGCTGAACAAATAGAAATTAAAAATCTGTTTAATCGTTTTATAGATCATGCGGTGATAGATATTCCACAAAATGACCGCGTGATTGTAAATACAGGCTATGGCGCAGCCATTGCCTGCAATGGCCCTTTGGAAGACGCACTCGAAGATGCGCTTTTTGTCTCGATTACTATTCGCGACGAAATTTTAAAACACAATACACACGACTCAACGCCTTTGTACGTGCAATTTGGCATTAATTTAGGCTCTGTGCGCGTGGTAAATAACACCAAGACACAGCCAAACATAGTTGGCGAGGGTATGGATGAAGCGCAGCGTATTATGAGCTTTGCTAATCCAAATCAAATTTTAGTTTCGCACGTGTATTTTGAGATGGCCTCTAAGCTCACACAGGAAATCTCACAAATGTTTGAGAAATATGAAATGCACGCGCATGAGCATGATGTATATGCGGTACGTATGCTTAAAGAAGGCGCGACAGAAGAATCGCCATCAATTCCCACAGACATTTCAGAAGCTGAGCCAGCAATCACCAGTAAAATTAATTGGATGTATGTCGGCACCAGTTTATTGGTGCTTGCAGCTTTTTTTGTTTTGGCCAAATTAGTGTTAAAACCTACGGAGCCGACGATTATATTTGAGCAGGCAGCGGTGGTAGAAAAACAGCCCACCGTGGCAGATACTACTACTAAACCAGAGGCTACATTGGAAGCAGTGCCCTCCCAAACCGCTGAACCTACTAAGACTGCCGAACCTACAGAGACTGCGAAGCCAGTTGAAGCGATTGAACCAACAAAGACTGCCAAACCAATTCAAAATGAGCCAATAAAAGCTAACGTTGTTCAGAAAAAACCCACTGATGAGACCGCTGTGGAAGCTGAGCCTACGAATGCTTCTACAAAACCCGTTGCAAGTAAAACTGAAAAGCCTGCAGCCAGCGTTGCTGAGAATAAGACGCACACCAATGTTGCTGAAAAAGCTACACAATCAAAAACAGAAAAAAGCGCAGCTAAAGAGAAGACTGGTTGGCAATCTTTTAAAGATAGCGTCACACGTGGCTCTGAAAGTAAGTGCACGCAAGCCGAAATTGCATTAAACCAATGTACTAAATAATTTTCTGTGTTTTAGGGTAATTTACAAGATATAAGCTATTTTTCTGCGATCGCTTTTAAGTTTGCCAAGCCTTCTTCAAACTTGGGGCCGACCATTTTATCCATACTAAACACCAAGCTCATCACCTTAGAAACATAAGGGCTAGGGCCATACATCTCTTGTTTAACGGTTGCGCCTTCACCGCTCGGTGTTAGCGTAAAATCCACCCTATTGTGCGCCTCGAAAGGTGCCGTAAAATCTAGCTTCATTGTGATTTTTGTGGGTGTCGATTCGGTTATTTCCATGCTGCCAGAACCTATATCTTTGTTACCTTGCCACGCATACTGCGCGCCAACACCACTAGTTGCGCCGCTGTAGGTGCGCTTCATAGTGGGGTCGATTTTCTCCCAAGCAGACCAAGTTTGCATATTGTGGAAATCGTTGATTAAGGGGAAAGTCTTCTCTGGCGGCGCTTTGATCACTACTGAGCGTGAAATACTAAATTGGTCTGGCTTTAAGGCCGCCAAAATCATCGCAATGGCGAGCGCTGCAATGAGTGCAATAAAAATCATTTTTAACATGCTATTTCTCCTTAAAAATGATGCTCTGCAAGCCGCATGGATATTGGCTTGCAGAGCACTTGATTTCGCATTAGTTTACACCTTTTTAATCATTGCAACCAGTTGGTCAAGGCAAGTTCCCCAGCCTTCCTCAAAGCCCATATTTTCATGTTGAATGCGCGCCCCTTTGTTGGCGTGCATTACTAATGCGGTATATTTTGTAGCTTTGGCGTGCGGTTCTAGCATAATCGTTGCCGTCATTAAAAATTCCGCGCACTCATGGCCTGGGCTGGTTTCTGGCTGTTTGGCTGGGCGGAATCCAGGTTCAAGCGCGTTTGTCCAAGTGAGCTTTTCATTTTCAACCAACTCTAAATAACAGCCGATATTTGGAAAACTTTGTCCTTCTGGCGATTGCATCACAGTATAAAATCTGCCGCCTACGCGCAAATCAATTTCGCATTCCACTGTTTTCCACGGCAAAGGGCAAAACCACGGCATCAGTTTTTCGGGCGTTGTCCAAGCCTGCCAAACCAGCTCACGCGGCACATCCACAATGCGTTCAAGCATTATGTCTAGTTCGGGGTTGAATTTGTGGTTCATGACAGACTCGCCTTGATGTAAGCTTCGAGTTTCGCGAAGTGCTGTTTGCCGCCCTCGATGGCGCCGGATTTCTCGACCACCTCGTCGCGGGATTCCTTGCTGGGGAAAAGCTGGCGCAGCGTGACCAAAGTGCCGCTGCCTGTTTCTTGCAGGGTGACGCTGACTTCGAACCATACTCGCTCGCCATCGCCATGGTCGGAAACCAATTTAGATGGCGGCGTGATTTCCTTGTACACCATGTGATTGGGGTAGCGGCTGCCGTCCGGACCTATCATCATGTACCTCCACTCGCCGCCTACACGAAAATCCATTTTCTCAATTGTGGTAGTAAAGCCGTCAGGTCCCCACCAGTTCACGATGTGCTTGGGATTTGTCCATGCTTCCCAGACGAGTTCGCGTGGGGCATTGAGGATGCGTGTGATGACGACTTCGCGGTCGGCGATAGTATCTGTGGTCATATTATTTCTCCTGTATTTGAAGAGTTTTAAGGTAGCTGTCTAATTGGTCAAAGCGCCGCTCCCAAAGCTGACGATATTGCTCGAGATAATTGGCAACCTCTTTCATGGGAGCGGCTTCTAACTTGCAAGGGCGCCATTGTGCTTGGCGCCCCTGCGTGATTAAACCAGCACGCTGCAACACTTTGAGATGCTTGGATATGGCCGGAGGACTCATATCAAAAGGTTCTGCCAACTCTTTTACCGAAGTTTCACCCAAAGCTAAACGCGCGAGAATCGCACGGCGCGTAGGATCGGCAAGCGCAGAAAGAGTAGCGCTAAGAGGATCAAGAGACATTTAAATAAACTCACTGGTTAATTAACTAAAAGGTTAATATTAAATTTATAACTTGTCAAGCATTCACATTGAAAGCATTAAAAAAGCCTAGTCAATACGACTAGGCTTTAAATTTGGTAGCGCGAGTTTTAGAGATGTGCTGAGCAGTATTTTTAGAAGTTACAACATTGTTGATAAGTGCTGTTTAGTCAACGCATTTATTAGCGCATACCCGGCAACTTGCCTCCCATCATACCACCCATGCCGCGCATCATTTTGGCCATGCCGCCTTTGCTAAACATTTTCATCATTTTTTGCATTTCTTCAAATTGCTTAAGTAGGCGATTGACATCCTGCACTTGCACGCCGCTACCATCGGCGATGCGTTTTTTGCGTGTGGCTTTAATAAGTTCTGGTTTACGGCGTTCTAGAGGCGTCATGCTGTTGATGATACCTTCTATACGACGCAACGATTTGTCAGCATCTTCATTATTGACTTTAGCCGCCATATTAGCCATTTGCGTAGGCATTTTGTCCATCAGTGCGCCCATGCCACCCATTTTTCGCATTTGAGTCATCTGAGATTTAAAGTCTTCCAAATCGAACTTGCTGCCCGATTTAATTTTATCGGCAACTTTTTTTGCCTCGGCCATATCTACATTTTTATGCGCCTGCTCAATCAAGCCCAGCACATCGCCCATGCCCAGTATGCGTCCTGCCATGCGGTCTGGGTAAAATGGCTCGAGACCATCTACCTTTTCGCTCACACCGATAAATTTAATAGGCTGACCTGTTACATGCCGCACCGATAGCGCCGCGCCGCCGCGTGAATCACCATCTAACTTAGTTAACACCATGCCAGTAAGCAGTAGCGCATCTCCAAAAGCTTTGGCGGTATTCACCGCATCTTGGCCCTGCATGGCATCGACCACAAATAGAGTTTCGATTGGATTTAACACCGTATGTAGCGCTTTAATTTCCGCCATCATGGCTTCATCAATGCCCAAGCGGCCTGCAGTATCGAAAATCAATACGTCGTAATACCCTTTTTTGGCGAATTCGATGGCCTGCGAGGCAATATCCACGGGCTTCTGCGAGGCATTACTATCGAAGCAATCAATATCCAATTGCTTTGCCAAAGTTTGTAATTGCGTAATCGCCGCGGGGCGATAAACGTCCGCGCTCGCCAGCAAG
This sequence comes from Methylotenera sp., assembly GCA_025360485.1. Taxonomy (GTDB): domain Bacteria; phylum Pseudomonadota; class Gammaproteobacteria; order Burkholderiales; family Methylophilaceae; genus Methylotenera_A. The sequence continues at coordinate 14,705 of JANYCB010000091.1, forward strand.
ACTTTTTTCTTTTGTTCTTTGAGTAATTTAGCTAATTTAGCCGATGTCGTGGTTTTACCCGAACCCTGCAAACCCGCCATGAGAATGATTGCTGGGGGCTGTGTTGCTAAATTTAGGCCGACATTCGCTTTACCCATTAAGGTTGTCAGCTCGTCATTCACCACTTCAATCACTGCTTGGCCAGGCGTTAAGCTTTGCAACACTTCTTTGCCCTGCGCGCGCTCTTTTACCTTGGCAATGAAATCTTTCACTACAGGCAAGGCTACATCGGCCTCTAGCAAGGCCATACGCACTTCACGCATCGCATCTGAAATATTTTCTTCCGTAAGCCTTGCTTGACCACGAAGATTTTTGATGACACCTTGTAGGCGACCGGTTAAATTTTCTAACATGCTTTTACTCTAATCGTTTCAATTGGTCTAATTTTACATCAAGCTATTATATTCGCGGCAGTTTTAAGCCATAATTGCACTATACAAACTTTAGTGCAAATTTCAGTGCAAAAATTCATTCCTTATTTAATAGTGGCTTTTATCTACTTGAGTGTGGCGATCACATTTTGGCGCGACAAAAAATTGACGAACAAGCAATCGTTAAAACTAGCTACGGCCATGATTGCCATAGGCCTGATTCTTCACGCTAGGTTGTTGTATCAAGGCATATTTGCCGATGGCTTTAATTTGGGTTTTTATAATGCGCTTTCAGCCATATTTTGGTTAACCGTTTTGATATATTGGCTGGCGAATTTAAAGCACCAATTACAAAGTTTACAGGCTTTTGTGCTACCGCCCGCGGCCTTATTTGCACTATTACCAGTGTTTGAGGTAAGTAATCACTATCTACAAGACACCAGCCAACCCTTGTTTGTAGCTCACATTGGCGTTGCCTTGCTGGCTTACAGCTTATTTACTTTTGCTGCGTTGCACGCATTACTTATGATGTTTGCAGAACGCAGCTTACACAACAAACCTACCGTCATTAAATTGCCAGATTTTCCGCCACTTTTGGTGATGGAAAGTTTGTTGTTTAGGGTAATTACCATTGGATTTGTGCTGCTGACTTTTACACTGATTAGTGGCATGCTATTTAGCGAGCAAATTTTTGGCAAACCGCTTACTTTTACCCATAAAATCGTGTTTTCAATTGCTTCTTGGGCGATTTATGGCTGCTTACTGTTTGGCCGCTACCAATATGGCTGGCGCGGTCAAAAAGCCATTAAACTCACCCTAATTGGCTTTGTATTACTGTTGCTAGCCTATGTTGTGAGTAAGTTTATATTGCAAGTGTTATTGCATCGCTAATGCTTTAACTAAACAGGCCAATTGCTAGGGTTGTACTTTGCTGCGGGTTCGCCTATCGCACTAATCACCGCCAAGGCTTGCTTCCTCAACTGCACAGATGGGTGCTCAAGAATACCCTGCTGCTGGTTAAACCGCCTCACCCCTTTTCCAGTCGTCAGATTTTTCCATTCTTTATGCGCTGGCGCTGTGGCATCTGGCACAATATTTTGTGCCGCTTCACTAAATAATACACCCTGTTTTTTCAACTGATCTATTGTCCATAAAAGAGCACCATCAGATAATCCGCTTTCGTTATTTTGAACCGAGTATCCTCCGCCCACATCTGCATGTGCCCCCGGAAACACCATTTGCAGTACATTTTGCGCTCTATCCCAGAAGGTGGGCGTAAACAACAGCCTTCGTTCATCCAAAGCGATTGCATGTAAACCTTGAGTGACTTTTTGACTCAATTGAGTATCG
>JANYCB010000111.1 GCA_025360485.1 Methylotenera sp.
GTGATGATAAAGACCGCGTAATGTGCAAAACAGATGGAAGCTATACTTATTTCGTACCAGATGTCGCTTATCATTTAGATAAATGGAATCGTGGGTTTACACGCGTGATTAACGAGCAGGGCGCAGACCATCATAGCACCATCACCCGCGTGCGTGCTGGCTTGCAAGCGCTTGATATGAATATTCCGCAAGGCTGGCCAGATTACGTATTACACCAAATGGTGACCGTGATGCGTGGCGGCGAAGAGGTAAAACTTTCCAAACGAGCTGGTAGTTATGTCACCTTGCGTGATTTGATTGATGAAGTAGGCTGCGATGCGACTAGATATTTTCTCGCTGCACGGCGCGCCGATTCGCAATTGGTATTTGATATTGACTTAGCCCGTGCGCAAACTAACGACAACCCTGTGTATTATATCCAGTATGCGCATGCACGTATTTGTAGCGTTCTGGCACAATGGGGCGGCGATGTAAATAGTTTAAAAACGGTGAACTTAAGCCCGCTCAGCATGCCAAACGAGGCGAAATTGATGCAGCGTTTGAGTGAGTATCCTGAAGTTGTGAGCGATGCCGCAACTGAATTGGCGCCACATACCATTGCTAATTATTTAAAAGAATGTGCAAGTGATTTGCACAGCTATTACAATGATACAAAATTTTTAGTAGATGACGAGCCAACCAAATTGGCGCGTCTTGCGTTGATTGTAGCAACTCAGCAAGTATTAAAAAATGGGTTAAATTTGTTGGGCGTAAGTGCGCCCAATAAAATGTAAAAGTCATACCGCACAAAAGTATATTAGGATATGAAATATGAGTAAAGATTACAAACCATCACCACAAAGAGCCAGCAAAAGCAGAGGCAGTCCGTTTATCTCTGGCTTGCTCATTGGCTTACTATTAGGTGTTGGTTTATCTGTTTGGCTGACTATGTATCTAAAAGGCGCTGATAGTCCATTTGCAGAAAAAAAAGTCAGCAAACCAACTATTGAAAATTCTTCTGAAAAACTGCCCAAAGACAAAGTGGCCACGGAAAGCGCCTTGCCTAAGGATGAAAACCCTAATGCCAATCCAGATGCAAGCAAGCCAGATAATAAGTTTGATTTTTATACAATATTGCCAGAAACTGAAAGCACGGTAACCGAACAAGAAATAAAAAATAACTCTCATACCACAAAAAAAGATAATTACTTCTTGCAAGTTGGCGCGTATCAAAGTGAGTCCGAGGCTGACAATATGAAGGCCAAGCTTGCTCTACAAGGCTTTGAGGCCGTGGTGCAAACTGCTACAATTCCTGAAAAAGGTATTTGGCATCGTGTGCGTGTGGGTCCATTAAACGACATTGAACAAATCAACAAAATTAGAGGTGAGCTTACTACCAACGGTTTTAATACTGATCTCATCAAGGTGCATACCGAGACAAAACCACAGTAACTCAGCATTAGTTGTCATCTTTTATGCGTCACTAACGTTATTAGCCATGAATTGCAATTTTGCAAATTGTATTTTTTACGAAAGAAACAAGGATTCTATAATGAAAAAGTTTTTAGCCATTTTAACGCTCACTTTAAGTACTTTGTCCTTTGCCGATGCGCCCAAAGTTGGCACCGAATTTGATGCCGTTGCTCAACCCATTTCTACTGATAACCCTGCCAAAATTGAGGTCATGGAGATTTTTTGGTATGGCTGCCCGCACTGTTATCACATGGAGGAGCCACTCAACGCGTGGGTGAAAAAATTGCCTAGCGACGTTTATTTTAAACGCATGCCAGGTTTGCCAAACCCAAGCTGGGCGCCAATGGCCAAAGCATTTTACGCAATGGAAACCTTAGGTGTAGGCGAAAAACTGCACACGAAATTATTTGAAGCCATTCACAAACAAAAAACCTTGAATCCTACCGATGAAAAAGCGGCGATCGATTGGGTTACCCTACAAAGTGGTTTTGATAGATTAAAAGTTGAACAAGCATTTAAGTCATTCACCATGAATACCGATCTTAACCGTGCCGCGCAAATTTTCCGTGCTTCTGGCGCAACTGGCGTGCCTACCTTGGTAATTGACGGCAAATACATTACCTCAGCAACACAAGCTGGCGGTAACGAGCAAGCCTTAAAAGTGGCTGATTACGTCATTGATAATGTGCGCAAGGATAAAGCCGCAAAAAAGTAAGCAAGGCAAAAACTAATGCTAAAGTTTTGCCTAAAAAAATAGCGTTACCCAAGAAGGTTAAATAAGCACAGTGTTAAGTAAGAAAATTTAAATATCCTCTAAAACCCCGCTGAATCCATCTACGGGGTTTTTTATGCGCTATACTTTTGCGATATGAACATTTTTATCACTGGCGCATCAAGCGGCATAGGCAATGCACTTGCGCATGAATATGCAAAACGCTACTCTGGGAGCCGCACCAATATTGGCTTGGTGGCCAGACGTAGTGAGCACTTACAACGTTTGGCAACAGAACTGCAAAATCTATACCAAATTAATTGTGCGATTTACCCACTAGATGTGCGTGATAGCAAAGCGCTAATTACAGCCGCACAAGATTTTATAGCACGTTTTGGCGCGCCAAATATCGTCATTGCCAACGCTGGCGTCAGCCGCGGCACGCTCACGGAATACCCCGAAGATACTGCCGCTTTTCAAGCCATTATGGATATTAACGTCATGGGCATGGTACATACTTTTCAACCGTTTATCGCCGCGATGAAAGAATCAGCAAAACAAAATCAAACCGCTCAATTAGTCGGCGTTGCCAGCGTTGCTGGTGTACGTGGCTGGCCTGGAAGTGGTGCTTATAGTGCCAGCAAGGCCGCTGCCATTAGCTATTTAGAAAGCCTACGCGTTGAAATGCAGGCTTTGAATATTCACTTGAGCACCATTGCGCCTGGTTATATTCGCACACCAATGACTGACCTTAACCAATACAAAATGCCTTTTCTCATGGATGCGAATGTATTCGCGCACAAGTTCGCCAACGCCGTAGAAAACAAACGTCGTTTTATTGTGATTCCATGGCAAATGGGCTGGGTGGCAAGATTCATGCGCTTGATACCGCCATTTTTATGGGATTTTTCCATGAAAAAAGCGCCTCATAAAAAGCGCTTGGATTGGGATTGGCTTTAAACATTGCGTATTTTTAATGCCTGTTATTCGCCTTGCCTAATTGGTGTAGCAGATGCGATTTTGGTAAATTTACCAATAACACCTAGATGAGTAAATCCAAATCCTGCTGAATACTTAAGCCCGTAACCTAAGGCACGGTCAAACCCAATGTGAGCGCACCAAATAACACCTGCACTTAAAAACACTGGGGCAGAAAAAAAGAATCCTTTGACTAGGCATGCAATTGCGCCAATATATGAGTGCGCAGTGTTATATGTTAAAGCGCCAAGCCGTGGGCCTGCTAAATAGCCTAAAAACGAAAGATCGGGTGTAAGAAAGAGTAGTGCAAATACTCCCCAACTTAAACCAATTTTTGAGTAAACTAGCAACGTTGCTATCAGCATAAACAGCCCCTCAACTCTTAGAACGAGTCGAACCGCACCTGTAGTTTCACCTGTCATACATTCTCCTATTTTGTAACGTCAAATTACCTAGTAATTGGTTTATATCTAATACGTTTAGGTTTCGCGCCTTCTTCGCCTAAGCGTTTGCGTTTATCTGCCTCGTATTCTTGATAATTGCCGTTAAAGAACGTCCACTGCGAATCACCTTCTGCAGCCAAAATATGCGTGGCGATACGGTCTAAAAACCATCTATCATGCGAAATCACTAATACACAACCTGCAAACTCTAGCAACGCGTCTTCTAACGCGCGCAAAGTTTCAATATCCAAGTCATTTGATGGCTCATCTAGCAACAACACATTGCCACCCGAGATTAAGGTCTTGGCTAAGTGCAAACGTCCGCGCTCACCACCCGAAAGCTGGCCGACAATTTTTTGCTGGTCGCCGCCCTTAAAGTTAAAGCGGCCAATGTAGGCGCGGCTTGGCGTTTCGTAGCGGCCCACCGTTAAAATATCTGAGCCGCCTGATATTTCATCGAACACAGTTTTTGCATCACTTAACGAATCTCTGCTTTGGTCTACATATGCCATTTTAACGGTTTGGCCAATGTTCACTTCGCCAGAATCTGGTTTTTCTTGACCTGTGATCATTTTAAACAGTGTCGATTTACCTGCACCGTTGGGGCCGATAATACCGACAATCGCGCCAGCTGGCACACTAAAGCTCAAATTGTCCATTAACAAACGGTCTTTAAAGGCTTTGCTTACACCTTTAAATTCAATCACTTGGTCACCTAAACGCTCACCCGCAGGGATGAAAATCTCCTGCGTTTCATTACGTTTTTGATATTCTGCACTCGCCAGTTCTTCATAGCGCGCAATTCTTGACTTACTTTTTGCTTGCCGTGCTTTCGGATTTTGACGCACCCATTCCAGCTCGGTATTCAGCGCTTTGCGGCGTGATGATTCCTGCGATTCTTCCAACGCTAAACGCGCTTGTTTTTGATCTAACCAGCTTGAGTAATTACCTTTCCATGGAATACCATGGCCGCGGTCTAACTCTAAAATCCACTCAGCCGCATTATCGAGAAAATATCTGTCATGCGTTACCGCGACCACAGTGCCTGGAAAGCGCACCAGATATTGCTCTAGCCATTCCACAGACTCTGCGTCCAAATGGTTGGTTGGCTCATCTAACAGCAACATATCGGGTTTTGATAATAGTAATTTGCACAAGGCTACGCGGCGTTTTTCACCACCAGAAAGTGGGCCAATTTTCGCATCCCAAGGCGGTAAACGTAGCGCATCAGCAGCAATTTCTAACTGCGTACTTAAATCGCTGCCGCTTGCGGCGATAATATTTTCCCACTTGGCTTGTTCTTCAGCCAGCTTGTCAAAGTCTGCATCTGGTTCGGCATAAGCGGCGTAAACCGCCTCTAAATTGGCTTGCGCCTGCATCACCTCGCCCATGCCGCTTTCTACTTCTTCGCGAACGGTTTTATTGGCGTCCAGCTGTGGCTCTTGCGGCAAATAACCGATTGAGAGGTTGGGCTGCCACTGCACTTCGCCCTCAAACTCTTTATCCACACCTGCCATAATGCGCAGCACGGTCGATTTACCTGAGCCGTTTAAACCCAGCAGACCAATTTTTGCACCCGGGAAAAATGATAAAGAAATATCTTTAATGATAGTTTTTTTAGGGGGAACGATTTTGCTCACGCGGAGCATAGACATTACATATTGAGCCATGATGATGCTTTACAAATTTGAAAAGTGAAAGCTTAACAGAAAGCCAGCAAACCTGCTTATGCCCAAGCCTTATGTATAATGCGGCATGGCAAAACAATTTAACTTTCGCGCGAAAGCGCTAGTGTAGGAACGCGCGATGGCACTTAAGTCAACAATCTACAAAATAGACCTGAACATCACGGATATGGACAGGCAATATTACGCGCAGCACAGTTTAACGTTAGCTAAACATCCTTCCGAAACCGATGAGCGCGTGATGGTGCGCCTGATTGGCTTTGCGTTGTATGCAAACGAAGCGCTGATATTCGGCAAAGGTTTAAGTGATGATGAAGAGCCAGACTTATGGCAAAAAGACCTCACAGGCGCAATAGAACTATGGATGGATGTAGGTTTGCCAACCGAAAAAGAAATCCGCAAAGCCGCAGGCCGCGCCAAGCAAGTAGTCATTGTACTTTACGGCGGAAGAATTGCCGATATGTGGTGGGCGCAAAACAGTAAAGCGCTGCTAAAAACCAATAATTTAACGGTAATTAGCCTGCCTGAAACACAAGCGCTGGCGCGACTTGCAGCGCGTAGTATGAACATCAGCTGTACTATTCAAGATAGCCAAATCTTGGTGAGTTATGATGGTGGCAGTTTTGACATCACCCCTGTTGTACTAAAAGAAAGCACTCGTTATTAAACGCCTAGCGTTTCCACCCACGCCAAGGCAGACATGTGGCATTCATTCACTTTAGCTGAATCCATCTGCAAGTGCTCGGCCAGCTCTAAAATTCGTGTACTATCCGCATCCTCACAAGCTTCAGTTAGTTGCAAAAATGGACCATAAACGCCTCCGCGATTCAGCAAAGCATCCGTTACTGACTCTGGCAATTGCACTTTTTCTAACACTTGATCGATTGGCATTTTCAAAATTGCATCCAATAATGAAAACACGCCGACAATAAACAAATTATCGCGATCTTTTTTCTCAAAATAACTTTCGCCCAGCAGTTCAGTCAAGCGACCGCGCGTAATAGAAGTTTTCATTAACGCTGGTGGTGTAGCGTTTTCGCCAGCAGTGACCATTAGCAAGGTAAGCCAGCGATAAAGCTGCTTTCTGCCTAGTATCGTCAAGGCATGATGGATTGACTCAATCTCACACGAAAGCCCAAAACCTACAGAATTGATATAGCGCAGTAACTTAAAGGATAAAGCTGGGTCTCGCTTGAAGCCTGCCTCAATATCTTCGTTTTCGGAATCTTGATTCACTTTGTTCAAAAGGCCCAATACACTATCAAAAGTTGGATTAATTAGTTTTGCGCTAAATGTCTCAGGGCGAGCAAAATAAAACCCTTGAAAATGCTTAAACCCAATTTTGGTACATGCCTCAAACTGTTTCTCGGTTTCCACTTTCTCAGCAATTAATTTAACCAAAGGCGCGTTAAATTGCATATATATTTTGCTAAGCTCTGGTATGTCAGCGGTTTGAATATCAATTTTAACGAAATCGGCACACTGCATTAAAAGCTGTGAATCTGCACTTAAATGTGGATTGTCTAAGGCCATCTTGTAACCCAGTGCTCGCAATGCTTGACAGCGCCCAATGACTTCATCACTAGGTCTGATACCCCTTAGCAGTTCAAGTGCTGTACGTTGTGGCGGCATTAACTCTAAAAAATCACTCATCAACATTTCTTCATTTACGTTGATAAATGCCAGCTTGTCACCCAACAGCAATTGAATATCCATTTGGCTGATGGTGTTTACCAGCACCGTCGTGCTAGCTTTAAAATCATCTTCAAATGCAGCACTTTTAGCTTCTGCATTATGCCTAAAAAACAGCTCATAACCAATAATTTGCTGTTTTACATCCATAATGGGCTGGCGCCCAATAAACGTTTGATCTTCCATTTTCTCAACTCTCGCAGTTTGCAATCACACCATTAAAACAACCCATTGTTAGGCTAATCATAGTCCTACTCAAATCAAATCACTTTAAAGAACAAAGCCGATTTATCGGCTTATTTCTAGCTTTACTCGTAGTAATCTTTTAGGAATCTTTAGCGAGAATTTTTGCAAATATATTGTCTTTTACAAATCTCATGTAATATACCTCTTGTTCTAAACTTTTATAATCTCAATTACACATCATTAATTATGAATATATTTAGATTGTTGCTGCTAGTCATGCTGCTGTCGGTTCCAGCTGCCTATGCTCAAGACGCTGGCCTTGTTCCTCCAGATGCCATCGTCAAGCAGACCATTGCCGAGCTACTCACTACCTTTAATAATGATAAAGAAATCATTCATCATCACGAAAAGATTGAACAGCTAGTCGCCACAACGATACTTCCACGCTTTGATTTTGACTATTTAACAAAACTGACTGTTGGCGAGAAAAAATGGGCTGCTGCAACACCACAAGATCAATCAACTTTAGTAGACGAATATCGCACTTTTCTAGCTCATTTATTTACTAATTCACTGGCTCAATACGATAATGAAACCGTGTCATTTACTTCTTCAGAGATATCCCCAGATGAAAATAATGCTGTCGTTAAAAGTAAATTGAATGATCCTGTTGACGAGCCAGAAGAGATGGACTTTAAATTAGACAAGACAGCGAATGGTTGGATGGTTTATAACATTGAAATTGGTGGAGTAGATTTGCTTAGAACTTATAAATCGAATTTTAAAAGCATATTAGAAAATGGCGGCGTCGCAAACCTTATTAGTGAATTACATAAGAAAAATCAAGAAGTTAAATCAGCAAAAAAATAATAGTCAATCCTGCATCCACTTAGCAATGCTCATCGAGCAAACTAAATCTGCTTGCCTTCGGGCGGCTAGACTTTCAGTCCCCTGCTGCCATGCCGAGCAACGCAAACGAATCAGAAGTTTTCGGTGAGTACTATTTGAGCAAAGCGGATTCCATAGCCGCCTGATTTGTTAAGTCGCGCAGGGGAGCCGAAAGCCATGGCAGGGGGTGTCGTTTACTTTGGTTACTTTCTTTTGGACAAGCAAAAGAAAGTAACTTGATGTCGGGCAACCCCGACTACAACAATTACATTTGGAGCAATGCCTTACAGTCATTGCTCCCTACGCGGGCTGCAGGCCAATGCATTCATGTTCGATATTATTTTCTAACAAAGTTTTAGTAATTATTTTAGCAATTTCCTGAATATCGGCGGTATTAAACCATTCACGTGAGTGGCCTACCTTAGAAAATTTAATACGGATTGCTGCGATTACTTTCCTCTCTGCATTTTCAAGAAACTCTCATCTCATAACTATAAAAGGTAAAAACTCAACCTCATTATCAAAATTTCCTAAATAGCCACTTTGACGAGATCTGAAACTTTTTTTAGCAATTCCAACTTTTATATGCTGATCGTTTACTTTTGTCCTGTAATTCTTAGATTGATATATTGACTTAAGAGTCGAAGATGTTGGATACACAATGTATATACCTGTACTCCCAAGGAGTGTCAGTATCCAATTTATATATCCTCCAAAACAACTTACTTAGAATTACTAATAATTAGGATAATATAAATATGTAATTTATTGATTTTTAAAAGTATATTTTATAGTTACTAATAAATTTATAATTAGGATAATATAAAATTGCAAGCAGCTGATTTAATTAAATTAATATTTTTGTGACAAATTATAATATAATTAGGATAATATAGTTATTATGTAAATAATTCGAGCTCATATGGAATGTAATAGAATTCTATGGGATTCCGATCCAATGCTTTACGCTCATTGGCTGAGAACCAAAATCGCAAAAGGCCGAGGTATAGGTGTTGGTAAAGATTACCTACCCTGGATTAAAACGCGCGATATTCG
>JANYCB010000155.1 GCA_025360485.1 Methylotenera sp.
CATGCAAGTTTTTCGCCATTTACCTACTGTAAAACCATCGCCATTAGTGCTTGCAATTGGTAATTTCGATGGCATGCATTTAGGCCATCAAGCCTTGTTGAGCCGCTTAATTGAGGTTGCAAATGCTAAAAACATAATGCCTGCGGTAATGACGTTCGAGCCACATCCGCGTGAGTTTTTTACGCCTTTAAATGCGCCGGAACGGCTGAGTAATTTACGTGAGAAATTAGAGCGATTTGAAGCCATTGGTGTAAAAAAAGTGTATGTCTGCGCTTTTAACAAAGAATTTGCTGCAATTACCGCACAAGATTTCATGCAAACTATTTTGCGAGAAAAATTAAATGTAAGCACGATATTAGTGGGTGAAGATTTTAAATTCGGTGCAAAGCGTGCGGGTACTGTTGCCGATTTTAAAGTGAATGGCTTTGATTTAATTAGTCTGCCGCAGATCAGTTTTGAAGGTGAACGTGTCTCAAGCACACGCGTGCGGAAAGCGTTGGCGAATGGAGATTTGAATTTAGCTAGAACTTTGCTTGGCCACAACTACAGCATTAGCGGCAAAGTGGTTCATGGCGCGGCGCGTGGACGGCAATTGGGTTTCCCCACTGCCAATATTCACATGCGGCACGAGCGGCCAGCCTTAACGGGCGTTTATGCGGTAAAATTGGACGGTTTGAATAGCGTGGCTAATTTGGGCGTGCGCCCAACCATAGCTGGCGTGCCAAAATTATTGCTAGAGGTGCACGTGCTTGATTTTAACGGTGATTTATATGGAAAACATATGCATGTAGAATTTATGCAAAAAATCCGTGAAGAAATGAAGTTTGATAGCCTTGACGCGCTAAAAACCCAAATTGCAGCTGATATTGTGGTGGCGAGACAGTATTTTAATTAATAAGACTTTAAGAAGTAACAAATGACTGACGAAACAAACAAAGAGCAAAATAAATACAAAATCAATCAGCCCGAAACGCCTTTCCCTATGCGTGGCGATTTGGCCAAGCGCGAGCCTGCATGGTTAAAACAATGGCAAGATAAAAAACTTTACGAGCGCATTCGCAAAGCACGCAAAGGTGCAAAAAAATTCATTCTTCACGATGGTCCACCGTATGCTAATGGCGATATTCATATTGGACACGCCGTTAATAAAATCTTAAAAGACATCATCGTAAAATCTAAAACCATGAGTGGTTTTGATGCGCCCTACGTGCCGGGTTGGGATTGCCACGGTCTACCGATTGAATTGGTGGTAGAAAAAAATCACGGCAAAAACATTGATCCTGCCAAATTTCGCGAGTTATGCCGCGCTTATGCTGCAGAGCAAGTCGAAAAACAAAAGAAAGATTTTATCCGTCTAGGTGTGTTGGGCGATTGGGATAACCCATATCTAACCATGGATTTTAAAACCGAAGCCGACATCATGCGGGCTTTGGGCAAAATTTACGAAAACGGCTATCTCTATCAAGGCAGTAAACCCGTGCATTGGTGCGTCGATTGCGGCTCGGCGCTTGCAGAGGCAGAGGTTGAATACGAAGATGTGAACTCGCCCGCGATTGATGTGGGATTTAAAGTGGTGGACAACGCCGCTTTGAGCAAAGCATTTGGTGTAGATGTTAAGGGTGGTGCTTATGCCGTAATTTGGACAACCACACCTTGGACATTGCCAGCGAACCAAGCGGTAAGTGTGAATCCTGAATTGGAATATTCATTGTTTGATACACCTAAAGGGTTATTAATTTTATCGACCTTTTTGGCGCTTAAGCCAGATGAATATGTTCGTTCTGCCCCTGTTGTGCCTGGACAGCCAGATACAGAGTATCTTAATCATTCACCTTTATTGGAAAATAAATATGGTATTTCATATGGGGAATGGAAGGAGTTGGCGCGGTGTCAAGGCGCGACTCTTGAGCATTTGAAGTTACAGCACCCCTTCGATAACCGTCAAGTGTCAATTATCTGTGGTGACCATGTGACGACCGATGCGGGTACTGGCTTGGTGCATACCGCCGCTGCGCATGGTAACGATGACTGGCTTGTCATGAAAGCTAATTTTCCCAATGAAAAACCACGCATTTTAATGGGAGGTGACGGCAGATTCTTCAATAGTGAATTGGTTGAGTTTGCCGAAATTCGGGGTCTGACAAGGCAAGAAGCGAATAAAGTGATTCTTGCCAAAATGCAAGAAAACGGTACTTTGATCGCCAGTGCACGTTTGAATCATAGCTTCCCCCATTGCTGGCGCCACAAAACGCCATTAATGCAATTGGCAACGCATCAATGGTTTATTGGCATGGAGTATGTAAAACATATTGATGACAAACCAGTGGGCTTAACTTTAAGGCAACAAGCTGAAATAGCTGTAGCTAAAACGGACTTTTACCCAGTTTGGGGCGAGGCACGGCTAAACGCTATGATTAAAAATCGTCCAGATTGGTGCGTTTCGCGCCAGCGTAATTGGGGCGTGCCGATGCCATTTTTTGTGCATAAAGAAACGGGTGAGCCGCATCCACAAACAGCCAGCTTACTAGAAGCAGCTGCGTTACTAGTAGAAAAAAGTGGTGTTGAAGCTTGGTTTAGTTTAGATGAAAGTGCCTTCCTGCAAGTCAATACCAGCGAGGCTTCCAGGGCAATCAACAATGAGTATAAAAAGGTCACTTATACCTTAGATGTCTGGTTTGATTCAGGCGCAACGCATGCGGCGGTGCTTAAACGTCGCCCTGAACTTGCCTATCCTGCAGATTTGTATTTAGAAGGCTCAGATCAGCATCGTGGCTGGTTTCAAAGTTCGTTGTTAACGGGTTGCGCGATAGATGGCCGTGCGCCCTATAACGCCTTGCTAACGCATGGTTTTGTGGTGGATGGCTCTGGTCACAAAATGAGCAAATCTAAAGGTAATGTGGTCGCGCCGCAAAAGGTGATGGATACCTACGGCGCGGATATTTTACGTTTGTGGGCAGCTTCGACCGACTATTCCGGCGAGCTGACAATTAGTGACGAAATTTTAAAACGCGTGGCAGATAGCTATCGAAAAATCCGCAACACCTGCAAATTTTTGCTCTCAAACTTGGCTGACTTTGATGCCAGCAAAGATTTGTTGCCGGTTGACCAATGGCTAGAAATAGACCGTTACGCGCTACATTTAACGCACAAGCTGCAAACCGAAGTATTAGTGGATTATGAAAAATATGAATTTCACCTAGCGGTGCAAAAGTTGGTGAGTTTCTGTTCGGATGATTTAGGTAGTTTTTACTTAGATATTCTAAAAGACAGACTTTATACGGCAGGTGAAACATCCAAAGAACGTCGCGCTGCACAAAGTGCCTTGTATCATATTACGCACACATTTATGCGTTTAATTGCGCCAATTTTGAGCTTTACTGCCGATGAAATTTGGCAATCCTTAAATTTAGACTCCGAAAAAACAGTATTTGAGGATGTTTGGTATACGATGCCAGATAGTAAACTTTCAAAGTTGCAAAAAGATAGCTGGATAACATTTCGGAAACATCGTGAAATGGTTAATAAGAGACTTGAAGATAAGCGCGCAGCTGGTGAGATAGGGTCATCACTGCAAGCGGAGCTAGATATTTTTGCCGATGGACTTACTTATGAGGCAATGTCTCGCTTGGGGGAAGATTTACGATTTATATTTATTACATCAAGAGCAACAGTTCATCGCAAAGAGGGAGTTGGGTTTACGGTAGCAGTTAGTACAAGCACCAACGCCAAATGCGACCGTTGCTGGCATTATCACGCCGATGTTGGTGCTGATGCTAAGCATCCAACTATTTGCGGGCGTTGCGTAAGTAACTTGTTTGGCTCTGGCGAGGTGCGCAAATATGCTTAAGTGGTTGAGTGTTAGCGCAATTGTGATTGCGCTGGATTTAGTTACCAAGCACTTGATACAAAACGCCTTTGCTTTTGGTGAGCAGCTGAAAATCACCTCTTTTTTTGACTTGGTGCATTATCACAACGAAGGCGCGGCGTTTGGCTTTTTGAATAATGCAGGTGGTTGGCAAAAGTGGTTTTTTACAGCAATCTCAATCACCGCGGCGATGGTGATTACTTACTTAATTAAAAAAAATAGCACGCAAAAGCTTTTTTGTTTGGGTTTGGCTTTGGTGTTAGGCGGCGCCTTGGGTAATTTGTATGACCGCGTTACTTTGGGTTACGTGGTGGATTTTTTAAATTTTCACCTGAATATTCACGCCTTCCCAGCCTTTAATGTGGCGGATAGCTCGATTTCTGTGGGTGTTGCTTTGTTGTTGTTGGATAGCTTCAAAAAGCCGACAACATAACATGAAATTTAGCTAAATAGACTTAACTAAACAGCCTTGGTGCCGGCCATGATGATTGCTGCGCCGATTAGACAAACGAGTACGCCAACCCAATCAGTAATATTGGGCTTTACTGAATCCACTACCCAAAGCCAACAAATAGCGACGCTAATATAAACCCCTCCATAAGCCGCATAGACTCTGCCTGCTGCAGTTGGGTGCAACGATAATAACCACACAAATATGCTAAGACTAAGTGCTGCGGGAACAAGTAACCAAATCGAGCCGCCTTGCTTTAGCCAAAGGTAAGGTAGATAGCAACCGACAATTTCAGCAATTGCTGTGAGTAGAAACAGGCTTAATATTTTGATGATTTCCATAAGTCAGGGCTTGGTCTTCGGTAATATTATTTTTGAAAATTCAAACACGGCAACGCAAATTGCACCCACAATTAAACCAATAATTGCATCGACTAATATCGGCGATATTGTCGCTAATATGCTGCCAACTACTGGTAACGTTCGACAAAATTCAGTTATGTGTTCAACAATTAAATGTAAAAATGGAATGCCGTGCCCAATAATACTGCCGCCAACTATAAACATGGCGGCGGTGCCAATGACTGAAAGGCTCCGCATTAGATAAGGAGTTACGGCTAATAGTTTTTCGCCAATTTTGCGTAAAATTTGTTTAAAAACGCTTTTGCCTTTTTTTAGCATTAAATATAAGCCAAAGTCGTCCAGCTTTACAATGCCAGCAACAAGGCCATATACGCCAACGGTCATGATAATTGCGATGATTGAAACTACAACTGCTTGCTTGCTAAAAGTAGCTGTGGCTACTGTGCCGAGCGCAATCACAATAATTTCTGCAGATAAGATAAAGTCAGTGCGAATGGCGCCTTTGATTTTATCTTTTTCTAGTGCGACCAAATCAATTTTAGGATCCGTAATCGCTTGCTGCAGGTCGGCTTCGTGCTTTTGTTCTTCTTTATCACCATGCAAAAATTTGTGCGCTATTTTCTCAAAGCCTTCAAAACACAAATATGCACCACCTAGCATTAATAAAGGCAATATTGCCCAAGGCGCAAAATAGCTAATAGTCAGTGCAGAAGGTACTAGAATAAGTTTGTTGATGAATGAGCCTTTGGCTACCGCCCACACTACTGGCAGCTCACGCTCGGCGGCTACGCCACTTACTTGCTGCGCGTTTAAGGCCAAATCATCACCTAATACGCCCACAGTTTTTTTGGCCGCCATAGTAGTCATCACGGAGACATCGTCTAAAATTGTTGCGATATCGTCTAAAAGTGCTAATAAACTACCGGCCATGCGAATCCTAAAATGTAGTGAAGT
The DNA here is from genome assembly GCA_025360485.1 of Methylotenera sp. Lineage (GTDB taxonomy): Bacteria > Pseudomonadota > Gammaproteobacteria > Burkholderiales > Methylophilaceae > Methylotenera_A. The sequence continues at coordinate 5,633 of JANYCB010000155.1, forward strand.
CTCTCGTAACCCAAGTGGGCTATTGAATTTTACCTAATTAAACTTATAATAAGGCCATGCTATCCAAAAAATTATTTTGTTTAATACATAAAATTGCTATGTTTGCGATTGTTTTTGCCTCGCTTGCGCCCAGCATATCGCACGCATTGGCTTCACAAGATAATAGCAAAAATTTCTTTCAGGAAATTTGCAGTAGCACTGGCAATAAAGTTGTGATTCAAGTTGTTACCACTCAAGGCAGACACTTGGCGACTGAGTTTGCTACTAATAAGCCACAAGCACCCAAAAGTTTAGATATGCACCTTGAGCATTGCCCATTTTGTGCAAACCAAACCTTTGCGACTGATTT
>JANYCB010000013.1 GCA_025360485.1 Methylotenera sp.
TCCTCATCCGTGGTGCCTGGGTGTGCGGCAATAAAATAGGGAATCAGATATTGCTTTTTACCGGCCTCTGCGCTGAATTTCTCGAACATGGCTTTGAATTCATCGTAAGCGCCCATGCCGGGTTTCATCATTTTGCTCAGCACGTTTTCTTCACTGTGTTCGGGCGCGATTTTTAAGTAGCCGCCGACATGATGCTGCACCAGCTCTTTCACGTATTCCGGCGATTTCACCGCCAAATCGTAACGCAAACCACTACCAATCAAAATCTTCTTAACACCTTTAATGGCGCGGGCTTTGCGGTAAAGCTGAATGAGTGCGCTATGGTCTGTGTTTAAATTCTCACAAATGCCCGGGTAGACGCAGCTTAGTTTGCGACAAGATTGCTCGATTTTCTCGCTCTTACACGCAATGCGGTACATATTGGCAGTTGGCCCGCCAAGGTCAGAAATAATCCCAGTAAAACCATCGACTTTATCGCGGATTTCTTCGACTTCTTTGAGTATCGATTCCTCGCTACGGCTTTGAATAATGCGGCCTTCGTGCTCGGTAATGCTGCAAAACGTGCAGCCGCCAAAACAGCCACGCATGATGTTGACGCTAAATCGTATCATCTCCCATGCGGGGATTTTTGCGTTTTTGTAGATGGAGTGCGGTTTGCGCGCATATGGCATGTCGTACACGTAATCCATCTCTTTGGTGGTGAGCGGAATCGGCGGCGGGTTCAGCCAAACTTCGCGGTCGCCATGCTTTTGCACCAGCGCACGCGCATTGCCCGGGTTAGCCTCCAGATGCAGCACGCGCGAAGCGTGAGCATATAAAACTGGGTCTTTTGAAACTTCTTCGTAAGCCGGCAAGCGCACTACTTGTTTGCTTCTATCGGCTTTTGGCTTGCGGATGATTTCGATGGCCTTAGTGCCTTCTGGTAAGACTTGTTTCGCAGCACTTTCTTCAGTCGCGCAACTCGCATCGACCTTGCCCATCTTCATCTCGTACGGGTCTATGGCTTTATCAACTGTGCCAGGACGGTCGAGCTTGGTGCTTTCAATCTCATCCCAGCCTTCAGGAATACTTCTCCGCAAAAATGCCGTGCCGCGAATATCTTGAATATCGGCTACTTTTTCACCCTTGGCGATACGATGGCTTAACTCAACCAGCGCACGCTCGGCGTTGCCGTAAATAAGAATATCAGCTTTAGAATCCACCAAAATACTGCGGCGAACCTTGTCGCTCCAGTAATCGTAATGCGCAATACGGCGCAAACTGGCCTCGATGCTGCCAATCACCAATGGCACTTGTGAATAAGCCTCGCGACAACGTTGAGAGTAAACCAGCACTGCACGGTCTGGGCGCTTGTTGGCTGCGGCATCGGGGGTGTAGGCATCGTCAGAACGGATTTTGCGATCTGCGGTATAGCGATTGACCATACTATCCATATTGCCTGCGGTGATACCAAAATAGAGATTAGGTTTTCCCAGCGCCTTAAAAGCGCTGGCGTTTTGCCAATCAGGCTGCGCGATAATACCGACGCGGAAACCCTGCGCTTCGAGCAATCGGCCTACCAGCGCCATGCCAAAGCTGGGGTGATCGATATACGCATCGCCAGTAACTAAAATGATGTCGCACGAATCCCAGCCCAGCGCATCCATTTCGGCGCACGTCATCGGTAACATTGGGGCTATGCCAAACCGCTTCGCCCAATATGGGCGATAGGCGAAAATCGGTTTAGCTAGATTGTTGGTATAAACTTCCATGTTCTGTAATTAAAGTGGCTTTATATAAAGCCAAAGTGCGCATTCTACGCATTTTTTATTTAATTACAAAGGCTTATGTTATTTATTTTTAGTGTTGTTTAGTTTAAAACCTCAATATAACCATCATTTTTCAACACAGTTAATACCACTTCCACCTCTTGCAAACTTGGGTTTGAGCGCTGAATTTCCGCTGCAGATTTCACACCATCCACCAATTTTAGATATTCGCGCAGCTTTAATTGCAAACCTTGGCTGCGCAGCGAAGTCTCCTCAATCCCTTTTAGCGTTTTTTTATATATAGTGTTCATAAAATATATAACTTCCCAGAAAATTTATGTTCTAAACTTATATTATTAATTTTTGCTTGAACTATTAGCTTACACTGATTTTATAAAAAACTGTTAATACAATGAAAACACACACAATTTACTCAATAACCGGCCTTACTTGCAACAACTGCGTTGCCCGAGTAAAGTCCGCTTTAACACCCTATGCTGGAGCAGTAGAAGTAACTCTAAAGCCGCCACAGGTAACGCTTACAGGCCAAACGGCTGATACGAACACGTTAAACTCTGTGCTAAAAAATGTGGGTAATTATCAAATTAGTGCAGAGGTTTTGCCTGCAAAAAGTGAGGAAATAACAAAGTCATTCTTAGCCACCTATAAACCATTATTGTTAGTGTTTTCTTATATTCTGTTAGTGACCTTGGCGGTTGAAATCACAAATGGCGAGTTTCATTTACATCGTTTTATGCCCAACTTTATGGCCGGATTTTTCTTGGTATTTTCGTTTTTTAAACTACTCGATTTAACAGGCTTTGCCAACAGTTACGCCATGTACGATTTACTTGCGAAACGCGTTGCTGCTTATGGCTTTATTTATCCATATATAGAGCTTGGTCTAGGCACTGCCTACCTATTGGGTTACAGGCCGATGCTTATAAATTCTATCACGCTAGTTGTCATGGGCTTTTCCAGCATTGGTGTGATTTTGGCGGTGATGAATAAAACCAAAATCCGCTGTGCTTGTTTGGGCACAGGTTTTAATTTACCCATGACTACCGTCACCATTGTTGAAGATTTATTGATGGCGGGCATGGCGGCGTGGATGTTGCTCTAACTTGAGCAATGGCTATTATCAATTACAAAATGGTCGCGTCGCCGCTATAGACGGTGATTGTGATTTTCCACCGCTTAGCCAAGCTTTAACTGAACCGAATGGCCTCATTGCAATTGGTGGAGATTTAACTGCAGCGCGCCTTTTAAGTGCTTACAAGCAAGGTATTTTCCCGTGGTTTGACTATAATCCGCTTAACCTAAGCGAGCCAATAATGTGGTGGAGCCCCAACCCGCGTATGGTGTTGTTTCCAGAAGAGTTAAAAGTTTCAGTTTCACTCAAAAAGACGCTTAAGAAAAATTTATTTGATGTCCATTTGAATACAGTTTTTCGGGAGGTGATGATCGCTTGCAGCAAAGCCTCTAGAGACGGCCAAGCAGGCACTTGGATTTCACCCGAAATGATTGATGCCTATTGCGAACTACACGATTTAGGCGATGCGATAAGCATGGAAAGCTGGTTGGAAGGCAAGCTTGTCGGTGGTTGTTACGGCATTAAAATCAGCCGCATGTTTTATGGTGAAAGTATGTTCCATCACGTTACCGATGCTTCTAAAGTCGCGTTTGTACACTTAGTGAATCATCTTAAAAATCAAGGTGTTGGGATGATAGATTGCCAAATGAAAACACCATTACTTACCAGCTTTGGTGGGCGTGAAATTAATCGTGAAGAATTCATGCAAAATTTATTAAAGTTGATAGAATAATCATCATGACGCTCCCTAGCGAACCAGCCCTACATAAGCTGCAATTTTACGTCACTACGCCCTATAAATGCGGCTATTTGCCCAATAAACTCGCGCAAAGTTTAATCGCCGCGCCGCATCATTTAGTTGATACGAACATCTACAGCGGCCTTATTCATCAAGGTTTTCGACGCAGTGGTAAGTTTGCCTACAGGCCGCATTGCGAAAATTGCAACGCCTGTATTGCCATTCGATTAATTTTGAGCGAATTCGCGCCTACCCGTAGCCAAAAACGCGCCTACAAGCAACATACCAATTTAACTGCACGAGTGTTGCCGCTGGATTACTTCCAGAGCCATTTCGAGCTTTATACCGACTACCAAAATCTGCGCCATGCCGATACTGAAATCAGCAATCCGACGGATGAAGATGACAGCGCGAATCAATACATGCAGTTTTTGTGCATGAGCAATGTAGAAAGCCTGATGGTGGAGTTTTGTGATGCTGCTAACCAAGTCAAAATCGTCAGTGTAATTGATGTCGTGCGCGACGGTGTCTCGGCCGTGTATACATTTTACGATGCGACAGACACTAAATCTAGTTACGGTACTTATTCAATTCTGTGGCTGGCAGAATGGACAAAAAGTCTCGGCCTACCTTATTTGTATTTAGGTTATTGGATAGCAGAAAGCCAAAAAATGGCTTATAAACAACAATTTAAGCCACAAGAAAAACTCATCGATGGTGAGTGGATTTAACAGCACCTCCCTTCGAGTATCATCTCCTCGTGTTACAATTCTGCTTTTATTTTTTTAGCATTTTCACTTGAAAAAATTAGTAATCTTTGGAGTGGGCTTGATTGGCGGCTCGGTTGCGTTGGCTTTGAAAAAAGCAGCTAATGCGCCATTAATCGTGGGCGTTGGGCGCACACAAACAAGCTTAAATGAAGCCTTAAATCTCGGCGTAATAGATGCCCTAGAGACTAATATCCATGCGGCTTGCAGCGATGCAGATTTAATCTTAATTGCCACACCGGTAGCACAAACTGCCACTATTTTATACAGCATCAAACCGCACTTGAACAAGCAAACTATCATCACCGACGCAGGCAGCACTAAAAGCAACGTTTTGGCTTGTGCCAAAGAAATTTTAGGCGAGCAATTCAGCCAGTTTGTCGGCGGGCACCCGATTGCAGGCGCAGAAAAAAGTGGTGTTACCGCCGCAAAAGAAGACTTGTTTTTAGGCAAAAATGTTGTTTTAACCCCTGCCCCAGAAACCAATATTCATGCGGTTGCTGGCGTTACTCAATTATGGCAAAAATGTGGCGCAAATATATCTGAAATGCCTGCGGAAGATCACGACTGTATTTTTGCCGCAGTGAGCCATTTACCGCATCTGCTGGCATTCGCGCTGGTGGATGAAATCGCCTCGCGCCCCAACGCCGAACAATTATTTAACTTTGCCGCTAGTGGTTTTCGCGATTTCACGCGCATCGCTGGCAGCCATCCCGAAATGTGGCGTGACATTTGTCTTGCCAATAAATCCGCCTTGTTGAGCGAATTAACTGCTTATCAAGATGAATTAGACCAATTAAAACAACTGCTTGAGCATAAAGATGGTGCTACCTTGCAAACCTTGTTTGAGCGCGCCAGTGTGGCGCGAAATAATTGGGCACAGAATAAAAAATAATACTAAAGAAATATAACAAAAATGGAACAACTAAAACTCCCTGCTGCCAGCCATGCCAAAGGTACGGTAAAACTTCCTGGCTCTAAAAGCATGGCTCACCTTTCGGGTGACGAGGGCCTGATCACGGCCTTCAATGAGGGAGAAGACCTTCATCGCTTCGTCGGAGCACGCATTTTCGGCGTCGAGCCGTCAGCG
>JANYCB010000024.1 GCA_025360485.1 Methylotenera sp.
AAAATATATTCTCTACCCTAAAGGGCTTATTGAAAAAGGCACTTTGATGTTTCATCAAAAATCTCAAGCATGGATTATTAGCACATCACCCGAGGATATCAACGCAGAAGAAGTGGGTGGCTGTAGCGATGGCCCAACAATGGTGGATTTATTGAACAAAATTTACTGGTCGTGCTGATAAAAAATACTTAAAATTAAGAAGTTAGTTACTTTAATATGGAGACCACCCAATGATTGGATACGTATCGCTCGGCACTAATAATTTACCAGCAGCAGCCGCATTTTATGATGCACTTTTTGCTGAAATTGGCGCAAAACGCATGTGGGAAGTTAAACGCGGCATAGGCTGGGGAATGGGAAGCGACCCAACTTTCTCGATTTTGCAACCTTTTGACGGCCATGCGGCAAGCGTGGGTAATGGCGTAATGGTGGCTTTTAGCGTAGATGCTAAAGACAAAGTAAATAAAATGTATAACAAAGCACTTGAACTTGGCGCTAAAGATGAAGGCGCGCTTGGCTTTCGTGGTGAGAGTTTTTACGCAGGTTATTTTCGCGATTTGGATGGCAATAAATTATGCATTTATTGCGAGAGTTAGGCTGCTAAAAAGCCCTGCCCTAGCGCCCGCATGGATATTAGGCTGCAGAGCATCTATTTTTGCCTGTATAAAAACAGAATTCCGTTTTAAGGCTTGATGTTATAATCTTGCGCATCACGGTTGCGGGTTTGCGCCCACAAGCAACCAAATAGCATTCCAAAATAAAGGGATTAAAACATGAAGCTGGTTGAACGTGTGGAATGGTTGATTGTGTGGACGATGTTACTGTTGTTGCTTTTTTCTGTCCTGCTCAGCACTATCTCACTGGGTTGGACGCTTGTTCAAACTATTCTAGCACCACCGTTTTTGCTGATAGAGCCAGCAGCACTGTATCACTCTTTTGGCTTATTCCTCATTAGTCTCATCGGTCTTGAGCTGATTAAGCTACTTAAGGTGTATCTTGCGCATGGCGGCTTTAATATTCAAGTAGTGATTGAGGTTGCCATTATTGCATTGTGCAATAAAGTGGTGACGCTTGATGTGAAAGGTTTGCCCGCTGAAACCTTACTGGGTTTGGCATCGTTGCTATTGGCATTGTCGGCTTTGTATTTTGTGTTTATCAAACAGCAACATTCGGCAATAAACTCCAAATAGGCATAACAAAGCACATATGAATATAGACCTAATGCGCAAAGTGGATTACTTTGCAGGCGTGCCCTTATGCCTCGTGGCGACCTTATTAATCAAGCTTGCCAATGTATTTTCATCCCAAAAAAAACAAACACCTAAAAACGTTTTATTTGTAGAACTCTCTGAAATGGGCAGTGCCATTTTGGTAGACCCTGCCATGCGCAAAATTCAAAAATCCGCCAATGCCGCGCTGTATTTTGTGATTTTTAAAAGTAATGCGGCCAGCCTGCGCTTGCTAAATACTGTGCCAGTGGACAATGTGTTTACTATTCGCGAAGATAATTTACTCAGCCTTGCCATTGATACGCTGCGCTTTTTGGCTTGGACGCGCAAAAACAATATTGATACGGTCATCGATTTGGAGCTGTTTTCGCGCTACAGCGCCCTGCTGACGGGGCTTTGTGGCGCTAAAAACCGCGTGGGCTTTCATGCGTTTTATAACGAAGGTTTGTATCGCGGCGCCATGTTGACGCACCGTGTGGCCTACAACCCAACGTTGCATATTGCCAAAAACTTTATCGCTCTGGTGAATGCAGCTTTATCAAACAAGCAAGAACGCCCCTACTCCAAAACTTTAATTGATGACAGCGAGATTAAGCTGGCACGCGCGCCAGTGGTGGAAAGTGTGATTGCGAGCATGCGTGCGCGTATTCGCGAAGAATACCCAACTTATGATGAAACAAGGCACCGCATTGTGTTGATTAACCCGAATGCGAGCGATTTGCTGCCACAACGGCGTTGGATGCCAGAAAATTTTGTGACCGTGATGCGCGATTTACTAGCAAAAAGTGACGATTTATTGGTGCTGATTACAGGTGCGCCAGCCGAGCGCGAGCAAGCGCAGGCCTTGAAACAACAAGTGAATCACGAGCGTTGCGTGAATTTTGCGGGCAAGCAAAAACTAGAGGAATTACCTGCGCTTTATCAAATGGCAGAACTCATGCTGACGAATGATTCTGGCCCTGGACACTTTTCTTCTGTGACTGATTTGCGCACTTTTGTGCTGTTCGGTCCGGAAACCCCCTTGTTGTATGGCTCGCTTGGCAACAGTACGCCTATTTATGCGGGTTTAGCCTGCTCGCCCTGCGTGAGTGCCGCCAACCATCGCAAAACACCTTGCAGCGACAATGTGTGCTTGCAAGTGATTAAACCAGAAACGGTGCTAAGCCAGTTACACGAAGCGCTAGTAAAAAAACAAGCCGCGAAAAAGCAATCTACACCTAGCTCAAAAGCCAAATCTCAAAAATGAATCTGACCAGTCTATTTAAAGCAGATTTCCTTGCGTCTGCCAGCCGCTCGCGACTATTAATGGCGTGTTTATTGGTTGCGGCGGTTGATTTTGTAATATTTTATGTTTTAAATCAGCAAACGCACTCGCTTGCATTGGCGCATTTGGCAAGCTTTTTAGGCGCATCTATCGCTGGGTTAATAGCGTTAAAAATTAAATCAAAACAACTATTCACTTTTGTACTAATCGCAATACTGACCGTGCTGTTGCGCGGTGGATTGCTGGCCTCATTCGTGCCAATCATGCCTGCGCTAGCCGCCATGTGTATTTGCGCCCTATTCTCGGCCGCCCTACTTATTTTTGGTTTTACATACTCACTATCGATTAAGTCAAATGCTGATACTCAATGGAACTATTGGTGCGTCGCCGTGGTGGCTTACCTTGTTTTGCTTAAACTTTTTTATCTGGGTGCGCCAGAGCTGATTTTTGAGGAGGCGTATTACTGGAATTACGCGCAACACTTGGATATTGGCTACTTAGACCACCCCTTAATGGTGGCGTGGATCATCAAGCTTTTTACCAGCTTATTGGGCACCAGCGAGTTTGCAGTTCGGTTTGGTGCTTTTTTATGCTGGTTTATAACTGCCTATTATGTGTTTAAACTCACACGAGAAATTTTAAAAGTGACTAATAACAATTCTGGTGCCTATTGGGCGCTGGTACTGGTTGCCGTGCTGCCTGCCTATTTTTCATTCGGCTGGTTTATGAGCCCAGATGCTCCGCTCACCGCATGCTGGGCGGCAGCCATTTACTACTTTCACCAAGTGGTTGTTAAAGATAACGAAAAAGCCTGGCTAGGCGTCGGCATCGCACTTGGTTTAGGCATGATTTCCAAATACACCATTGTGTTGTTGGGCGGAACTATTGCGCTATTTTTACTGGTTGATAAACCCTCTAGAAAATGGCTCGCGCGCCCACAGCCCTACTTAGCGCTTGTGATTGCAGGCGTTTTGTTTACACCCGTTATTATTTGGAACTTGCAACACACTTGGGCGTCATTTGCCTTTCAAAGCGAAGGTCGCGTTGCCAGCGGACATCATTTTTCGCTACCGCGCTTTATTAGTAATGTTTTAATTTTTATTACGCCCATAGGCGTGATGTCTTTTATCGCATTGGTGAAGTATAAAAATGCAATATTGGTACGTCTGCAAGCCAATAGCGGTGAGGCTTACAGCCTCGCTCGCAGTTACTTTGTTTTGGCCTGGCTGACGCTGTTTCCCGTGTTTGTATTTGCAACACTCAGCTTATTTAGACCCAGCAAACTCAACTGGACTGGGCCTTGCTGGCTAGCTTTGATTCCATTTTTAGCCTTGTTGATTTCGCAAAAACCAGTCGCAAATACGCCAAAATTACTAGCTTGGAGTCAGCGTGTATGGCCTGCAACCGTGGTGATTTTGCTACTGATTTACGGTGCCGGTTTGCACTATTTAAGCTTGGGGTTCCCGCTCGCAAAATACCCGCAAAACGTGCATTTAATGGGCTATCAAGATTTTGGGACTGAAATTGAAGCGCTTACAACCCAGCTTGAAAAAGAGACTGGCTTAAAAATATTGGTTGTGGGCATGGATAGGAATAAAATCTCTAGCGGATTGGCGTTTTATCGCGCAAAATCAATTAGTAACTTCCCCACTAAAACAGGGCATAATCCTGCATTTGAAACTGCCAGCGGGCATTTGTTTGGCGTGGGCAGTTTGATGTACGAGTTTTGGTTTCCTATTCAACAACAAAATGGCAAAACCCTGTTATTAGTAAGCGAAAAAGCGGATGATTTAAACAGCGAACTCGTGCTATCGCGCTCCACCCCAATGGGCAAAATAATGCCAATTAGCACTTGGAAAAATGGCATACAAACGGGCACTTATTACTATCGCTTGGTGAAAAATTATCAAGCAAAATCCACTGACAGTCCTACAATTGATGATTCTAGTGGTGATTAATGTATAATTAAAACAATGATATATAATAATAACTTAATCAAATTTCTACTTCGTGCTATTGTCACTATTGTGATACTCTGGCTCATTATGCGTTCAATAGATGCAGCACAAGTATGGAACGTGCTCAAACAAACGCGACCTGAATTTCTAATAATAGCGCTGCTGATGCAGTTTGCTAGCACCACTGTCTCTGCCTATCGCTGGCAACTCATTATGCAAAACTTAAACTTTGGCCAAACTTTTTCTTTTTACTGGCATAGTTACTTTAAAGGCATGTTTTTTAACCAAGGCCTGCCAACCAGCATTGGCGGCGATGCGATTAAAGTGCTGGATATTGCGAATCTTGGCTATCGCAAGCGCGATGCGCTTTATGGCGTGATGGCCGACCGCATTATTGGTCTTGGTGCGCTGTTATCACTGACATTAATGGCTTATTTAGTTAGCCCAGCGTTATTGCCTGCGCAAGTACATCGACCAATTTTTATGTTAATTGCCTTAGGCGCACTCGGCTTTATGGGTATCTTTTTTCTTAAGTATTTCAAGTGGCTACAACAATACCCCCAACTTATGATTCTTAGTGTCATTGCCGAGAGGCTACACCAAGCTTTATCGTCACACCGTATTCAATTAGTGCTTGCGTCACTTCTCATTCCACTGTTTGCGTTATTGGGGTTTTTTGCCACCGGATGGGGACTCGGTCTAAGGTATCCACTCATGACTTATTTTGCCATTGTGCCACCTGCAATCGTTCTGACTATTATCCCCGTATCAATTGCGGGCTGGGGCGTACGGGAAGGTGCGCTGGTGGGCCTCTTTTCTTTAATTGGAGCCAATAAAACTGTCGTGCTGATGATGTCATTGTTATATGGCTTAACACTTATCGTCGTCAGCCTGCCCGGCCTGATAAGCTATCTCAAAGGCCGCCAGCACAAACATATTGAGAGCATATATTAAATGAACTCTACTTCACCCAACACAAAAGAATTATTTGACGCCAGTTGGCGCTGGCGCGAGCTGATTATTTGTAATGTTGTAGCTGCCTTATTGCTTTCTAGCTGGGTGTGGCAACCCACGCGACAATTGTGGGACACCTTTGATTTGCAACTATTTCATTGGCTAAATGCACCACTAGCAACGCATCTGATTTGGGCGAAGATTTGGGCAATCGGCAATATGCGTCCCGTAGATGCAGGCGTTGGTTTAATCATGCTAATCACTATCATAAAAAGTGATTTTATATTTACTGGCTCACAAGTACGGCGTGCATTGTATGCGTTCTTGGCATTGCTAGTACTGATGTTATTAATACGTATGACATTATTCAGTGAAGCGGTAAAACTTATGGCTTGGCAACGCTCAAGCCCGTCTCTTAACGTTGAAGGCGCTGTGCGACTCACTTCATTATTTCCAGATTGGGAGCAAAAATGGTACTTAAAAGACAGTTCTAAACAGTGCTTTCCAGGTGACCATGCCTCTGTATTATTCATCTGGACAGCTTTGCTACTGTTTTTCGCGCGTGGCAAAGCCTTATTTTTTGTCTGGCTGATCACAGTTTTATACTTATTGCCACGGCTAATCGCTGGCGCGCATTGGGGATCCGATGTATTTGTTGGGGGCTTATTTTTAAGCCTGATTGCCTTCGGCTGGGGCTTTTACACACCCTATGTAGCAAAAGCACAAGATTTGCTTGAGTACTCAACTGCCCCCATGATGCACACATTGGCAAAGTGGCCGATTTTGCGCAACATTAGCTTTATTTCAGGACATTAATGGACGGCCTGTAAGTCGCATGGGTATTGGCTTCTAGAGCCACTTTTGGGCGTTTATTTAGATACCTGGAACTGGAGTATTCTGCAAATTCTCCTGTTCCCTATCGAAGCTGACCACTACTTGCAAGCCTTTCTTACTGTCATTTTCTGCCACAGTAATATCTGCGTCATGCAATTTGGCAATTTCTTTGACAATCGCCAAGCCTAAGCCACTACCATCTTGCCCAGACCCAATCACACGGTGGAAACGATCAAAAATTTTATCTCGCTCTGCCGCGTCAATTCCTGGGCCATTATCCAATATTTTTAACTCCACCTCGTTATCTGTATAGCTAATAGACATAGTGACCTGTCCACCAACTTGAGTATAGCGAATTGCATTATCGAGCAGGTTATATAGCAACTCTTTAAGCCGCTCGGCATTGCCTTTTACTATGGCCGGTTTCGCACTAGGCTCAAAACCCAAATCGATTTTCTTTTGAATCGCTGTGGGTGCCATCTCTAGCGCCACTTCTTTTGAGATGAGATTTAAATCTAGAGGCTCCATCTGCATTGTAGAGGCGGCTTCTGGTTGATTTTTTGCTAAAATTAATAACTGGTTAACGGTATGCAATAAACGGTCTAAGCTCTGATGCACTTTAAGCAATATGCTTTTTAATACTGTTGGGTCAGCTTCAAGTTCTGCCAGCTCTAGCTGCGCTTGTGCGCCCGCCAGGGGCGTTCTTAGCTGATGCGCTGCATCTGCAATAAATCGGTTTTGGCCTAAAATTAAATCCTGCAATTGCTTCATCAAGTTATTAACTGAATTTGCCACTAAATAAACCTCTTCAGGAATATTAGGTAAATCAATTGGACTTAGATTTTTCTCAGAGCGCTTCGAAACCGCATCTTGCAAAACTTGTAATGGCGCCAACCCTCTTTTTACACCAATAAAAATAATTAAAAAAGAAACCAATACCAATAATAATTGCGGTACAACAATACCTACCAATATCTTGTTAGCAAGCGCATTCCGGCGATGAAGTGTGACGGCCACTTGAATAATTAATTTTTGTGAACCAGAAGCTTTATCCTGAATAAAAGTCGAGCGCATGACCCTAAATTTGTCATGGTTAATTTCAGTAAAAAAATAGTGTGCATTTAATTTTGAGGTGTCATTTTTAGTTTTTTCAACAAGTTTCTTGCTACCACTCAATAAAATACCATCGGCATTTGTAACACTGTATAAGATAGTGTCTATCTTGTCGTTAAGCAAAATCCTGCTTGCATTTTCTAATAACTCGAAATCTTTGGTATCAACGCCAGCGTTCCTTAAATAATCCGTAATATCTGCTACGGAGCCATATAAATCGGCATCCAGCTCTTTTTCTAACGCCCTAATAGCAAGCTGATTTAACAACGTGCTATCTATCAATATCACAAGCAACATGAGTGGCATTAACCAATTCAATATTTTTCTGCGTAATGAGGCGTAAGTGCGTTGCATAATGATATTTATTCTAAAATTTTCTAACTTAAAGTTTGCTGATCTAGCATATAGCCTAAGCCTCGAACGGTGCGAATTTCTATACCCACACTAAGTAATTTTTTACGCAATCTGTGCATGTAAACTTCGATCGCATTTTTACCTAAACTATCGTCCCAATCGCTGATGTTTTCAAGTAAACTTTCTTTACTCACCACCTTGCCTACACGTAGTAACAAAGTTTCAAGTAAGCTTAATTCTCTTGGCGAAAGCGCAAAAGGTTGATTTTGGTAGGTGACTAAACGGTCTTTAGTATGCAATGTTAATGGAGGATATTCTATGGTAGGGGCCATCACTGCATGTTGCCTACGAAGCTGAGCGCGTAATCTTGCAGCCAACTCTGCAAGCTTAATTGGTTTAATTAAATAATCATCCGCACCCAGATCTAAACCCGCAATACGGTCTTCCAAGCTGTCTCTTGCCGTTAGGATGATGACACTGGTATTTTGTTTTCTAGCGCGTAATCTCTTTAGCACTTCCAAGCCACTCATTTGAGGCAAGCCTAAATCAAGCACTACTGCATCGTAAACAGCCTCATGCAAGGCCAAATCTGCCAATTTTCCATCTTTAGCCCAATCAACAACATAGCCACTGTTGCGCAAATAAGTGCTGGTGGCATTGCCAAGCATTACGTCATCTTCTACCAATAAAATACGCATGATAAAACTAAATATACACACCTAAAATGAATTTGAGACAGTAACTAAAGTCTATCATCTGGATGATACACAAATAAAATACATTATCGCTCAAATTTACCATTATAAAATTTTGACGTATATATTCAGTATCGTAAGTAAGTTGTAAGGTAATCTCGACTAGAATTGCGCCAACTTGAATCTAATTCAATATTGAAGGAACTGAATGCTATTTGTAATTGATTTTGACGGTACACTTTCTGTAGGTGACACCGTAGATGCGATGCTAGAGCGTTTTGCAGATGACCGATGGGAAGATCTTGAAACAGATTGGCTTGATGGCAAAATTACCGCGATAGAATGCATGAAACAACAGTTAGATTTAGTTGAAGTTGATCAGGTCACACTTGAAAATTTCTTTCGCGGTATTCAATTGGATGCCAGCTTCATCCCATTTCATAAATACATCAGCCAGTTTTCAAAAGTAGCTATTGTGAGCGATGGATTGGATCACGCTATTGACGTGGCAACACGCAATGCGGCCATTCCTGCCATGCCAATCTACGCAAATAAGTTAAGTTTTAAACCTAATGGCGTGTCTATCAGCTATCCATATCAAAATCCAGACTGCAAAGCAGGTAATGGCGTATGTAAATGCCAAATTGCGGAGCAACTATCTGCAGGCGTGGGCGGTCCAGTAGTATTGGTGGGCGATGGTAAATCAGACTATTGTTTAGCTAAATACGCAGATGTTGTCTTTGCAAAAGGTAAACTTATAACACATTGCGAACAAGAGAATATTCCCTTTAGACGCTTTCAAACTTTTGCTGAAGTCCTAGAAGTAGTTAAACATTGGGATATTGCTAAAAAACGTTCAATCACTGCATCGGGTCAACTCGTCGCATAAAATACGCCGCGAATTTAGCCGCAACTTTATCCAGTATTAAATAAAATCACTTAATTTTAGAATGAAAGAGTCAGTTTGATGGATGCCAAAATCATTGAAATATTAGATAAAAATAATAAATATTGCTCGCATGGTGATACGGTGAATTACGCCGACCCACCAAAAGTATTTGAAGATTGCGAAGGCAGTTTTTTGTTTGATGAAAATAAAACGCCTTATTTAGATTGGCAAATGTGGTATTCAGCCGTTAATTTTGGTTATAAAAACAAACGGTTAAGTGATGTTCTACACAAGCAAGTAGATACTTTGCCGCAATTAGCAAGTCAATACTTACATAAAGAAAAAGTGGATTTAGCAGAAATTATCTGTAAATACATGGAAGATAAGTACGGCGAAAAAGGCCGCGTACACTTTAACGTAGGCGGCGCACAAGCCGTAGAAGACTCATTGAAACTCGTGCGTAACCATACGGGAAAAACACATCAATTTGCCTTTATGGGTGGCTATCATGGCCGTACGCTGGGTGCTTCAGCTATTACTTCTAGTTTCCGCTATCGTCGTCGCTTTGGTAACTTTGCCGATCGTGCTGAGTTTATCCCATACCCATATTGCTATCGTTGCCCATATGACATGAAAGTGGAAACCTGCGATACGTATTGTCACAAGCAGTTTGAAAAATTGTTTGAGACCGAATACCAATCAGTTTTAGATGTAAAAACAAATGAAAGCGAATTTGGCGCGTTTTACATTGAGCCAATGCAAGGCACGGGTGGCTATATTATTCCGCCAGAAGGCTATATGGCTAAGTTGCAAGCCAGTCTTAAAAAACGCAATATTTTACTGGTTGCTGACGAAATTCAAATGGGGGTGTACCGTACTGGAAAATTATGGTCATGGGAAAACTTTGGTATCGTTCCAGATGTTTTTGTATTTGGTAAAGCAATTACCAATGGCCTAAACCCACTTTCTGGTATTTGGGCAAAAGAAGAATACATTAACCCAGAAAAATTTCCACCAGGTACAACACACTCTACTTTCGCTTCAAATCCGCTCGGCACGGCTGTTGCGCTTGAAGTGATGAAAATGACGCAAGAAGATGACTTCGGATCACAAGTCAACGAGCGTGGCGCATACTTTTTGAAGCAGATTCAAGGACTTAAATCACGTTGGAAAGTTGTCGGAGATGTGAGCGGCTTAGGATTGGCGTTGCGCATAGAGTTATGTACTGCGGATGGCTTTACTGCTAGCCGCGAGCTCGCAGACCGCATGTTTAACGAAGGTCTAAAAGGCGATATTGACGTTGACGGCAAAATGTATGGCTTGGTGCTAGATATTGGTGGTTATCAAAAAAATGTAATTACATTAGCACCATCATTATTGATTACCAACGAAGAAATTGACTTGGGCATTCGATTGTTTGAATCATTACTTAAACGTTGTGGCGCAGAGTAAACGTTTCCACGAGTGAACACGGAATTAAAATTATGACAAATCAACCACAAATTAGAATTGTAAAGCCTAGCATTGACGCCCTTTTAGGATCCGTAGGTTTTATTGAACGCAAAGGCAAAGTCGGCGTATTGTTAGTACACGGTTTAACTGGCACGCCGACTGAAATGAAGCAATTTGGCAAAGTAATAGCTCGCCAAGGATTTACCGTAGCATGCCCTGAACTGGCTGGGCATTGCGCCACGATTGAGGCGCTAACGGCCACCAAATGGCATGACTGGTACCTTTCAATTGAAGCCGCATTTGATGCGTTAAAAGAGGAATGCGAGCATGTGTTCGTTGCTGGGCTTTCAATGGGCGCGCTTATTGCGTTATTATTGGCTGCTAAACGAGGAAACCAGGTAGCAGGCGTGATTTTGCTTTCTACCACGTTTTTTTATGATGGCTGGAACGTATCAAAGCTAAAACGTGCTTTCATATTACCGCTGGTGCTCTACAGCCCACTAAAATACTATTTACAGTGGGAAGAAACTGCACCCTACGGCATTAAAGATGAGCGCGTGCGTGCATTGGTGCATGCAATTTTAGAAAATCGTGATAATCAAGCCGCTGATAAAATTGGTTATTTTAAAACGCCTGCGACCGTGATTTTGGAAAGTACTAGACTAATTAAAGCAGCAAAAAAAATACTGAAAAATGTCATCTCACCGACATTAATTGTTCATTCTACTGAAGATGATATGGCAAGTTTGAAAAATGCACATTATACTCAAGCAAATATTTCATCTGAAACTGTAGAAACGTTTTTTGTGGATGACACTTATCACGTGCTTACGCTGGATAAACGTAAAGATGATGTGGCACGACGTGCGGCACAGTTTTGTAAAGAACAAACACTAAAGCTCAATAGTTTCAATAAGTTACAAGAAGCAGCATAAATTAAAATAGGACGAATGACGAATAATGACAAGCGCTACAGATAATCAAAACCCAAGTCTTGATGAAATTTCGCAAACTTTAGCTAAAATGGTTGCAGATAAAATGGACATCGATATAGCTACCATTAAGCCTGAAAGCACGCTGGAAGAGTTAGGTTTAGATTCACTAGATACGTTTGATTTAATTTTTAATGCGGAAGATTACTTCCACATCAAAGTGCCGAATGACCAAGTCAACATAAGCACCTTGCAAGATGTCAGCACTTTGGTGCAGCGCCTCATTATCGAACAAAAAAAATAATGACTGACTCGTCTCATCAACGCGTAGTCATTACCGGTTTAAGCGTTGTTTCCCCACTCGGTAACACCATTGCGGATTTAACACAAAACGTATTTGCTGGCGTTTCTGGCATTAAAAGACTAGATACGCCGTTTGCCGACCAGTTGGATTGCAAAATTGCCGCGCAAGCACAATTTAACCCCGCCGATCATTTTAGCAAACACGCCTACTCCATGCTCGACCGCACAAGCCAAATGGCCCTGCATACCAGTATTGAAGCAGTAAAAGATGCTAATTTAGTCATTAGCGATGCGCTCAAACCGCGCATGGGCATCTACCTCGGCACGGGCATGGGAGGATCACATTCGATTGAAGAAGGCTACGTTAGACTTTATAAAGAAGGCTTAAGTAGACTAAAACCATTTACGGTTTTGATGAGCATGAATAATGCCGCGGCTTCCGCCATCGCTTCGGAACACCAATTAACTGGCCCGAATCAAACATTTTCTACTGCTTGCTCGTCTTCTGCTGTGGCTATTGGTGAGGCTGCAAGGCTGATTCGCCACGGTTATGTGGACGTAATGCTAGCTGGCGGCGCAGAAGCGCTGTTAACATTTGGCACCATAAAGGCCTGGGAAGCCTTAAGGACACTAGCCGAAGAAGATAGCAATGCCACAGGCGCTTCATGCAAACCTTTCTCTGCGGATCGCACGGGCATGGTACTCGGTGAGGGCTCGGCCATGGTGGTGCTGGAAAGTTTAGCGCACGCCACCACACGTGGCGCGACCATTTATGCCGAAATTGCTGGCTATGGTACGGCGAATGATAGCGACCATATCACGCAACCTTCAGTTATTGGCCAAAGTGCCACCATACTGGCTGCGCTTAAAGATGCTGATTTGCCACCAAATACTATTCAGTACATCAATGCACACGGCACTGGCACGCTACTAAATGACACAACCGAAAGCAATGCGATTAAAAACGTGTTTGGCAGCCACGCTTATGATTTGAGTGTGAGCTCAACAAAATCCATGCACGGTCACTTGATGGGCGCAGCGGGCGCGTTAGAGGCTGTCATTACAGTGCTTGCTCAACGAAATAATCAATTACCTCCAACGATCAATCTAGTTAATCCAGACCCTGAATGTGATCTAGATTATGTGCCGAATGTAGCAAAATCGTTGCCTAAGCTTGAGTATGCCATGTCGAATTCATTTGCTTTTGGTGGCACTGGCGCTTCGCTTATTTTTAGAAAATTCAACTAATCCAGACGCGGCTTCGTCTATGCAGGTAGTTAATTTAGACTGTAAAATAAGCCGCCGCATTTAATCTAAAGTAAGCAATTTGTCCAATCTCGCCATTTTTATTTGGTTAATGAACGTCGTCGTAGATACGGCTGGGCACATGGCGCTCAAGCACGCCGCTATTGGCGAATATGGTAGTGAATGGCAGCGCTGGGGGGAAATGCTATCTTCTTGGCCGCTGTGGATTGGTATCATCTGCTTCTGCCTAGAGTTTGTCTTATGGTTGATGTTGCTCTCCATGCTGCCACTTTCAACTGGCGTGTTATTAACTGCGTTTAACACGGTCGCTATCATGATTGCTGGCCGAATCATATTTCATGAATTATTAGATCCTTTGCGAATAATTGGCATTGGTTTAATCACGCTTGGTGTCATACTGGTGGGAAGCTACGCATGAAAACGCGTGATTTTTATGTTATCGGGTTTGGTGTGTTGCTGGTGTTTGATACGTTGATGCAAGTGTCTGTCAAACTCGCATCCAAACAGGCTGGCGCGTTTGCCATGAAGCTAGAATGGCTACTAAATGTGCTACATAACCCTTGGCTTTATGGCGCCGCGGCAGGCTATCTAGGCGCTTTTGTAGTGTGGATGACGCTGCTGAAGCGCGCACCTATTGGGCCTGCTTTCGCCGCTTCGCACATGGGCCTAATTCCCGTAATGGCTATTTCTGTCATCTATTTCGGCGAACATTTGTCTGCCATGCAAGTCATTGGCGTTTTATGCATCACCCTAGGTATCGTGGCTTTAAGTCTGAGTGAAGCAAAAAATGAAGTCAAACATGAAGTTTGAGGTGAAATGGGTAAATTCCGAATCAGAAATCTCACTAGAACTGTGGGAAGCTTGTTTTCCATCGCCTTTTGAAGGCCGCTGGTGGTATAAAGCGCTTGAGTTAAGCGGTTTGCAAGACCAATTCACGTTTATGTATGCGGTGGTAAGCGACACCTCAGAAGCAATTGCAATCGCTCCAGCATTTGTGATGGACGTACCAATGCGCTTGGTGCTCCCCCCCCCGCTTATTCCTTTCGCCAATATCGTCGGATACGCATTTCCATCAGCACGATATCAACGCACCTTGTTTATTGGCTCACCATGTAGCGATGAAGGCCGCGTTGGCATGTTAACAGGCGTTATTAATCGCTCGAAAGTGCTGCAAAGCGTGAATCAAGCGATGGAATTACAAGCTAAGCAGCTCAACGCTTCCATGCGAGTTTGGAAAGACTTTCCACAAGATTATGCAAAAGATTTTTCTGCATTTGCAATTAAGCTATTTCCGTTAGTGAGCTTTCCTGGCACCGTAGTTAGATTGCCAGATGCAACTAAAGCTTCATATTTAGCCACGCTAAAATCGTCACGTCGTAATAAATTAAATAAGAAACTGCGACTTGCAGCAGAAAGTCCAGTGGATGTTGAAATAATGCAAAAACCTGACAAAGCGAGTATGAATGCGATTTTCAGCCTGTTTTGGCAAACCTATGAAAAAGGCACGACAAAATTTGAGCGGCTTAATCGCAAGTTTTTTGATTTGATTGCCAATGAAAGTTATGCTCACTTTATTGTGCTAAGAGAAAGAAATAGCCACAATATCGTTGCTTTTATGCTGTGTTTTGCATTAGGCGAGCACGTAATTAACAAATTTATTGGCATTGATTACAAAAAGCCAAAAGAGTGGTTTTTATATTTCAAATTGTGGGAAGCCGCAGTGGACTGGACTGCTTCGCAGCAAGCCAAATCAATCCAAAGCGGACAAACTGGTTATTCACCTAAAATTGAGCTGGGACATACATTGGTACCACTGACCAATTATTGCGCGCATGAAAATCCGTTCATACAATGGATCTATGCAAAGGTAGCAAAAACAATCAATTGGGATACGTTAGATGAAGATTTGGCGACTTATCTTCAAGCATACCCTGATGAAAAGCCTAAGATTTAATACACATTAACGCTTAAATCTATTTTTGAAAAAGTTTTTTATATCATCCACATAACTAAATACGGATGGAATAACCAATAAACTTAATACAGTTGAAGTAATCAAACCGCCTATGACCGCCACCGCCATGGGTGATCGAAATGAGGTGTCGCCTGCGCTCCAACCAGCAGCAATTGGTAACATACCAGCACCCATTGCAATGGTGGTCATCACAATCGGTCGCGCACGCTTATGGCAAGCGTCTATCAACGCATCAAAGCGGTTTAAGCCATGTTCCCGTTGCGCAAGGATGGCGTATTCTACTAATAAAATTGAATTTTTAGTGGCAATGCCCATTAGCATCACTAGGCCAATTAATGACGGCATAGAAAAACTCTTATGCGCAACCAGCAAGGCCACAAAGGCACCACCTAGCGACAGTGGTAACGCAACCAAAATGGTAAATGGGTGTAAAAAGTCTTTAAACAGCAGTACCAATACAATATAAATACACAATACGCCCGTCATCATTGCTAGTGCAAAGCTGCCAAATAGTTCGGTCATTACTTCCGCGTCGCCAATTTCAATTTGCCTTACCCCTGCAGGCAATTGTTGAATGCTGGGCAACTTTTTAACCGCCTCAGTTAAATCACCTAAAGTAAGTTTTGCTAACTCAACCTCAATTTGCACATTACGTGAACGGTCGTAGTGATCGATTACCGACGGACCGCCTTCTAAATTAAAGTTTGCCACTTGACCCAGCATCACTGAGCCTTTCGAGCCAGGTATAGTTAAGCGTTCTAATATACTTTGATCTTGCTTGGCTTCTTCTGCCAGTTGCACCACCACGGGAATTTGGCGCTGACTTAAATTAAGTTTAGCCAATGAGAAGTCGTAGTCGCCACTCGTGGCAATGCGTAACGTTTCGCTGATAGCGAAACTGCTTACACCTAAATCCGCCGCTTTACTAAAATCTGGTCGTACAATCATTTCTGGTCGTATTAAGGTCGCGCTTGAAGCAATATTGCCTATGCCTTGAATTTTACGTAAATCCTGCGTAACCGCGTTAGAAGCCTGTTCTAAGGCATTTGAATCATCACCACTCAACATTAGTATATATTTCTCGCCCGAGCCGCCCAACCCAACCTTGCTACGAACCCCAGGTAGGCTTTGCAAAGCAGTGCGGATATCACTTTCTATCACTTGCTTGCGCGGCCTTTCACCCCGCTGGTCAAGCAATATGGTCAGTGTTGCCTTTCTAGTTTCTGGCGAACCTGTGTTGACGAAAGCGTCAGATCCCGCTTCGCCTCCACCCATTGCGGTATAGATAGTTATTACATGCGGAATGTTTTTAATCAGCTGCCGTGCTTCTTCAGCTGATTGTTTGGTTTGCGCCAGCGTGGCACCTGGTGCCAATTCTAAATAAACTTGCGTTTGCGAACTATCATCCGCTGGGATAAAACCTGTAGGCAAAAGTGGGATAAGTTTAATGGAGCCAAATAAAAACAGCACAGCTGCAATCACGGTAATCAACCTGTGGTGCAAACACCAAACACTCATACGCATATAAGTGCGCATCACCGCGCCTTCTTCTGCTGGCTTAGGATTGGGTTTAAGCAAATACGCCGACATCATTGGCGTCAGCACACGTGCTACAGCCAGTGATGCAAAAATGGCGAATGATGCTGTCCAACCAAATTGCTTGAAAAACTTACCAGGAATACCACTCATAAATGCGGTCGGTAAAAATACGGCGATCAAAGTGAATGTAGTAGCAATCACAGCAAGACCAATTTCGTCGGCGGCTTCCATCGCCGCCTGATATGGTGTTTTACCCATACGCAAATGGCGCACAATATTTTCCACTTCTACAATAGCATCATCCACCAAAATACCGATAACTAAAGACAGCGCCAATAGTGTGACAATGTTAATGCTAAAACCAAAATTGGCCATGCCGATAAAAGCAGGAATGACTGACAAAGGTAGCGCAACGGCACAAATAAAGGTAGCAGGTATATTACGTAAGAACAAAAACACGACGAGTACGGCGAGTATGGCGCCTTCTATCAACATGGTCAGCGAGGCTTCGTACTCGTCTTTAACAGGTTGCACAAAATCAAAGGCTTGTGTAAGCACTATATCCGGGTGTTTAAGTTTAAGCTCCTCAAAAGCCGCATGCACGCCATCACCCACTTCAATTTCACTCGCGCCTTTACTTCGGGAAATTTCAAAACCAACCACAGGCTTACCATCTAGCAAGGCGGCAGTGCGAGGCTCCGCAAAGCTGTCCGAGACATTGGCAATTTGGCTGAGTGTTATTTTTCGACCGTCTGAAATGCTAAGCTCCATGCCACTTATGGCCTCTGCGGACTGTACCGTTGCTATGGTGCGAACTGGTTGCTCGCTACCCCCTAGTTTGGTGTTGCCTCCAGCCGCTTCCATTTGGACCAGTTTTAATTGTTGAGAGATGTCGGCAACTGTCGCGTTAAGGGCTTGTAACTTAGCGGGATCAAGCTCGACACGAATCTCACGATTAACACCGCCCACACGAGTCACTTTACCGAGTCCTTTTACGCTAAGCAGTTTTTTAGTAAGTTCGTTATCTACAAACCATGACAACGCTTCATCATCCATACTGGTGGCACTAATGGTGTAGGATAATATTGGCGAACTCGCCACGTTAAGTTTACTTATTTCCGGATCGCGCAAATCACTTGGCAAATCTGCCCGTATCTGCGCAACGGCTGATCGCACATCGTCCACGGCTTCTTGTACTGGTTTTTCTAAACGGAACTCGACCGTAATACTTACTACGCCATCTTGTATTTTGGTGTATATATGCTTTAACCCTTGCAAGTTGGCGAGGTTATTTTCTATTTTTCGCGCAACTTCAGTTTCCAGTTGCGCTGGCGAAGCGCCTGGTAACGATGCGGTAATATCCACTGTAGGCAAATCAAGATCGGGGAAGTTTTGTACCTTCATTGCCCGATAGCTCATCATGCCCGCAAACGATAGCATCACAAACAGCATGATCGCTGGAATCGGATTTCGTATACACCAAGCAGAAATATTCATACGCGTTTTAGGCTTTAGTTTTTTTGTAGATGAATAATTTTTTTGCCATTAGTTGCAGAAACCACTTTAACTAAATCGTTATCCGATAAAAACGCGCCACCTGTTGCTACAATGGGCTGATTAGCGTTTAATCCACTCACGATTTCAACTAAGTTTCCTAAACGCCTGCCAGTTTGCACCTTCAGTTGTTTGACTCGTTGATCTTTCAAGGTAAACACGTAGGTAAAGCCATCACGCAGCACTAATGCCTGCTGCGGCACCGCTAAGCTGTTCGATTGTCCCAAAGCAAACTCACCTTTGGCAAACATACCCGCTTTCGCTGTGTTGTAATCTAATAAATCCACGTAAACAATGGTATTGCGCGTTGCGGTATCCACCATGGGCGAAACCTTGCGCACTTTGCCTTTTAATGTTGCACCATCTGCTGTCATCACGATAACAAGCATACCGATTTTAATTTTTGGCAAATCGGATGAAATCACTTCTGCACGCCATTCCAGCCTAGATTGACGAATTAAACGAAATAATTCGGTACCAGCACCAATTACAGCACCTTCAGTCGCATTGCGAGCGGAAATAACACCCCTGTCAGGCGCATACACTTTAGTGTTATTTAAGCGAATTTGCTGCGCATTTACCGCAGCTCTAGCCACTTCCACACGTGCTTTAGCGGTATCCGCTGCCGTGGTATATTGTTCAATCTGCTGGTTAGACATAGCACCCGTGTTTTGCAAAGTACGCGCACGATCTGCATTGTTTCTAGCTTCCGCTGAGGTAGCTTCCGCTTCCGTCAGGCTGGCTCTAGCTTGTGCGACATCCGCTGCAATCGTTTCCACTGAAAAAGCCGCCAAAAGCTGGCCTTTTTTAACCACATCGCCCACGTTCACCAACACGCTACTTAAACGCAAACCATTGGCCTCGCTACCGATAATAGCCTCTTGCCAGGCAGCAATATTGCCGTTTACCGCTAGTTTCAATGGCAAATCAATGCGTTGCGCTTGTGTGAGCGTCACAGTAAGCGCAGGAGTCGCTCCCGACGTTGTACTAGATTTATCTGCAAAGCTAAAATCGATCGAAGCGATTAAAATCAAGGCGATGGATAAAACAAATAAGTCAAGTTTTTTTGTTGATAAGCTTTTATATTTATTAAATATTTTAATGAGTATTGGCATGATTAATCTCATGGTTTTGTTTCAGAATTATTTAGTTCGAGTGGAGTCACTTGTACTTCATTTGCATCTTGTGTTTCAATACTTTCTTGATTTAGATTACTTTCTTGAACTTCATTTTTTTCGTTGGCTTCAGAATCATCTACACTTAGTGAATGCTCAAAAATGAGATCTGGCGTATCTTTAACTATCTTATTTTCAGTAGCATTCCAGCCTCCGCCCATCGCTCGATACAAACTTATCCACGCCAGTATACGTTCATTTTTGAGTGTAAATACATTTATATCCGCTTGCAAACTGGCGCGTCTAGCTTCTTCTAAATCAAACAAATTGGCTAAATTTGCCTGAAAGCGCGTTTGCGTAGCGCTTAAAGTAACATTAAAACCATCCGCCGATTTTTTCACATCCTCCAGCCGTAACGTAGTGCTACTTAAAGTCGCAAGGTTTTCTTCTACTTCACGCACCGCATTGCGTGCCACGCTCTCATATATAACTTTCGCAGCTGCATATTGCGCTTTAGCCGCCTTAAGATTAGCGGCCCTCAAACCCGCATCAAATATTGGCAACGACACCGCAACCGGACCAATTGACCAAGTAAAGCCGTCGGACGCTCTACGTTTCCTAGTGGTAACAAAGCCATTCACAGTGGTATCGTAAGCCCAGCCAATATTGCCAGCTAAACTCAAGGTGGGATAACGCTCCAAATCGGTGCTCACCACCTCAAAACTGGCCGCAGCTACATTACGCTCTGCGTTGAGCACGTCTGGGCGTTGCGCTAAAGTTTTGGCCGGCACCGCATCTACCACAACGCCAACAGGCACAGGCATTACCGCACTATTTTTATCTAACTCCACTTGCAGATCAGGTTCAGGTATCGCACTAAGTGCGACCAAGCCTTTCACCAACAGCACACATTGCAACTGCTGTTTTTTAAGTTGATTGTTTGCTTCTGCAGCCTGTGCCTCGGCCTGACTGGCACTGGCTGGCGCTAAAAACCCCGCCTTTGCAGTGAGTCCAGAAAGTCTTGCAGTTTCATTCGTCGATGCCACATTTTTTTTGGCAATTATTTCTAAATTTTCACAAAGCCGATAATTGACATATTGTTTGGCTGTTTCCGCTGCAACAATCACACGTGCATCGTGCCAAAGTGCTTGTTTACCGGTTAATTGTGCTTCTTCTGAGCTTCTTGCTGCTTTATTTTTCCCCCATACGTCGAGCTCCCAGCTAGCATTTAAGCCAATGCCTACGTTGGTTTTGGGAGGGAACAACAAACTATCTTGGCTACGACTTGCACTAGCATCCGCAGTAATGCTGGGGGATGAAGCTGCATCTTGCGTAGTAACTGCTGCCTGCGCAGCCACTATTTTGGCCTTGGCCGTAGCTACGTCAGCACTCACATTTTGTGCGGATTCAATGAGTTGCGTTAATACTGGGTCGTTAAATTGCTGCCACCAGTTTGTGAGGTCGGTTAATTTCCCATCATGCGGCAAAGTGGCTTGCCAATTGGCTGGGGTTTTGTCGGTTAAGTTGGCTGCTTCAGACTTAGACTCATGTTTAAAAAAACCAAAATGCGCACAACTCGTCAAGAGTGGGCTTATTAGCAGCAGCAACGCGAGTGTTGACTTAATAAACTTTAAGTCAGTGAATTTAAATTCAGTTGCGTCCACGCGAAAATTGGCTTTGACAAACAGCATTAATTTAAAGGCTAAATTCAAAGTGCTCAGTATAGCCTGAAATGGCCTAACTCTAGAACCTAGGCAATGTTAAAATATGAACAAAGGCTTCAATTTCATATCACTAAAGCACAAGAATTCAGTTTTTTAGCTTGTACACCAACATCGCATCACCTTGTTTATAACCAAATATTGAGCTGCCACCGCTTGCTACCGCGATATATTGCACACCATCGATTGTGTAAGTAATGGGTGGTGCGTTTACGCCAAACTCCGATTTTGCTTGCCATAATAAAGCACCCGTTTGGCTGTTATAGGCATTAAAGCTGCCATTGCCCTCGCCCATAAACACCAAGCCCCCTGCTGTTGCTAGCACGCCACCTACCAATGGTTGCGCGGTTTTGGTTTGCCAGACAATTTTACCTGAAGCCAAATCAATGGCTGAAAGCAAGCCCCAGCGCGGGTCTTGTGTTGGCTCGCTGGCCGCGTAGCGAATTGCTGGTTTATCATCGTGAGCCGCAGTTTCATGCAGCGTATATTTAATTGGCGCATGAATACCTGCCACAAACACGCGCTGATTCGCTTCATCCACGCTCACTGGCGACCAATTTGATCCGCCCAAAATACCTGGATAGACCACTATGCCTTCAGCCGTGGTTTTTTTAAACATGTTTTGTTGCGGCACAAATGCATCCGATTTTTTCAACAACTTTCCCGTTGCCCGATCGTGCACATAAAACCAGCCAGTTTTGCTAGCTTGGCCAACTGCAGGAATAGTTTTTCCGTTTAACTTAAAATTAAATAACACTGGCGGACTGGCTAAATCGTAGCCCCATAAGTCATGCGGCACTTGCTGATAATGCCATTTGAGCTTGCCAGTATTGACATCTAGCGCTACTAGAGAAACAGTGTACAAGTTATCTCCTGGCCGCGAAATGTCATTCATCTGTGGCGATGGGTTACCCGTGCCAAAGTAAAGCGTGTCAGTTGCGGTATCAATCGAAGGTGTGCTCCAGGCAGAGCCGCCGCCAAAGCGCGCCGCATTAGGATATTTGCCTAAATCGGATTTTTCTTGCGCCACATCACGATTAAAAGTTGCGCCATCCTCTGCCGCTTCGGTAAACTGCCCTTCCCAACCTTTGTCTGGAATGGTGTCGAATTGCCATTGACGTTTGCCATTATTCACATCATACGCTGCCAAAAATCCAGGGCGGCCGAACAAGCCCGCCACGCCAATGACCGCACCTAATGGCGCATCTGCAGTAGGATTGTCGATATGTAAGCCATAACCCACGCCAGTAATGCCGACAATCACTTTGCCTTTATACACCACAGGTGCCATGGCGATACCGATGCCGGTGCCGCCTGTGACTTTGCGTGCACTATTAGGGTCATTTTTATCTAGCGAATCTTGTCCTTCGGTACTGATATCCCCGTCAACCACATCAATATCCCATTCTTTTGCGCCGGTTTTAGCATTTAAAGCAATTAAGCGCGCATCTACCGTGCCAATAAACACGCGACCGCCAGACACGGCTACGCCTCTATTGGCTGGCCCGCAACACATTTGCCAGTCTTTGCGTCTATCATGGTTATAACGCCAAAGTTCTTTACCAGTTTTGGCATCTAAGGCGACCACATGATTAAAAGGTAAGGATAAATACATCACCCCATCCTGCACAATGGGTGTGGCTTGAAAGCTAGCAACCACGCCACTTTTAAACTGCCATGCTTGTACTAAATCTTTAACATTTTGCTGATTAATTTGTACGGCTGATGAAAAGCGCTTGCTTGAATAATCCTGTCCGTAGCTTGGCCAATCTTGTGTTTGAGATACATTGGGCTTAATGCCTTGAGCACAGGCGAAAAGCAGACTAACGGAAGTAATTAAAATAGTTTTTGTTAAAAAATGTAGATTAAAATGATGTTTCATATCATGTTCCAATAGTTTTTAATGGTATACAGATAAGTATATAGCAAATATCTTAAGTTTCAAACTAAATGCTAAAAATAAACCAACTGACCTTTTTACAAAATAATTATTAACTACATGCAACTTTCAAAAATAAAATGGATTAATAATAATCCTTACTCTATTGATTTTAGTGATATTTATTTCTCAACTGATGATGCCTTACAAGAAGCTGAATATGTATTTATTGAACACAATCAACTAAAACAGCGGTTTTCTTCGCTAAAAAACTCACACTTTACTATCGTCGAAACTGGCTTTGGAACGGGGCTCAATTTTTTGGCGGTCGCCGCGCATTGGCTGACGCTGGCACCATTAGACGCTCAATTACATTATTTCAGCATAGAAAAATATCCGCTAACCTTGACTGATTTAACCCGCGCGCATGCGTTATGGCCACGGTTTGCAACAATTTCAAGTGAGTTTTTACAAAGTTACATAAAACTTAAGGCTGGAAATAACATTTTTAGCATAGCTGAGGGCCGCATCCAGCTCGCCTTGCAGATCGATGATATTTCGTACGCGTTGCCACAGATAACACAAAAAGCGGATGCTTGGTTGCTCGATGGTTTCGCCCCTGCTAAAAACACCGAAATGTGGTCGAACGAAGTATTTACACAGGTAGCAAGATTATCGAAACTGAACACCACATTTGCCACCTTTACCAGCGCTGGTGCGGTACGGAGAGGCTTACAAATAGCTGGATTTAAAGTTGACAAACACACTGGATTTGGCAAAAAACGTGAAATGCTGAGTGGCGTTTTTACTGGAAACGCAATATGAAAACTGCAATTGTTATTGGTGGTGGCATCGCAGGCTGCAGCACGGCGTATGCGTTGGCACAGCGTGGTAGTAAAGTTACACTGATTGAACGGCACGAAAACCTAGCGCAAGAAGCTTCTGGCAATCCGCTGGCGGTACTTTACCCCAAATTTAACGCTAAGGCTGATGCCAGCAGCCAATTAGCGCTGCATGGTTTTCAATTCACTTTAAAGTTATTACGACAATTGACTAAAAATGTTTCGTTTTTTAACGCTTGCGGACAAATTCAACTGGTATTTAATATTAAAGAACAAACCAAGCAAAATGCGCTGCTACAAGCTGAATATCTGCAAAAGTATAGTAAATTATTCCGCGCTGTCACTAGTGCGGAGGCCAGTGAAATAGCGGGAATTACGCTAAACTTAGATGGTTTGTATCTGCCGCAAGCAGGTTGGGTAAAACCTGCATTGCTGTGTAAAAACTTGGTAAATTCTCCGCTGATTACCGTCGTCACTGCAAGTAATGTTTTAAGCATCAATAAGTCACAAAATCTATGGCGCGTAAGCCACGCAAATGGCGCGCTGGAGGCCGAAAATGTAGTAATTTGTAGCGCTAACGACATCAAACAATTTCCGCAATGTCAAAGCGCAGTGATTATTCCAGTGCGTGGGCAGGTGAATTTTTTTACTGCAAATACGAAAAGTAGCCCGTTAAAAACTATAATTTGCAGCGACCATTATTTAAGCCCTGCGGTGGATAGTGTACATTCAATTGGCACCACTTTTGCTCCCAATGACGCAAACGCCAACTTAAGCGCTATCGACACACTTGTTAACTTAAAGGCATTAAAGCAAATATCGCCTGAAATTTTTGTGCATATTAACGCAAATCAAACACAAGGCCGTGTGGCTTGGCGCAGTCAAACGCTAGATTACATGCCGCTTGCAGGGCAATTATTAGATGAAACAAAATTGCGCAACAATCCACCGCGTTATAACGCCAAACCTGCCGATTTACCTTGGTTAAGCGGCTTGTATGTTAATGCTGGACATGGCTCTAAGGGCATGATTACCGCGCCAATTTGCGGTGAATTGATTGCAAATTTAATCACTAACAACCCGCTGCATATAGAAAAAAGGCTTGCGAGTCGCATGAATCCAAGCCGCTTTTTGTTACGTGAACTAGGTTTAAAACAATTGGCGCAATCGCTATACGACTAAATCTGATTTTCGATTAATCCCAATTTGCGATTAAAATAGCATTATGCAAAACGTGAATCAAATACTTGCCGAGGCGCAGAAGGAAAAGCTGGAAGGCAATGCCAGTATGGCTTTGCAGCACTATCGGCAGGCTTTGTTATTACACCCTACAGAATTAAGCCTACAAATCGTTTGTGGTAATTTATGCGTAGAGTTGCAACGTTTTGAAGAAGCGGCTGGCTATTTCAGACGCATTCTCAGCGCCTCTAACAAAAACAACGACGCCCGCAAGGCGTTGTGTTACGTACTACAAGCACTAGGTAATCAAGCGCAAAATCTTGGCAGTTTTATGCAAGCTGAAGCTTGTTTTGATGAGGCTACGCAACATCAGCCTGGCAACGCCGCTTACTGGTACAACTTGGGCAACGCGCAACGTGAGTTAAATAAACATCAAGCCGCGCTGTATAGTTTTCAACAATCCATACAATTTGACCCTAATGATGCGGATGCGCACAATAACCTCGGCAATGTGCAACGTGAGCTCGGGCAGCTGGACAAGGCCATCGCCAGCTATGAAAAAGCCTTGCAACTCAATCCCCGCCTGTATCATGCCTTAGCGCACTTAGCACATCAAAAACAACATATTTGCGATTGGGATGGCATAGATAAGCAAATAGCACAATTGCGTGATTGGGTGAAACATGAACCATCAGCGCAAATCTCGCCGTTCGCGTTTTTAGCCATGCCTGGTACCACCATGCCTGAACAAAAGCAATGTGCCAGCAACTATGCAACTAGCTGCTATCAGTCTCTTATTACCGTGCGTGAAACGCTAAATTTTTCTCACGTAGCAAATTCTAAATTGAAAGTTGGTTATTTATCGGCTGACTTTAGGTTGCACCCGCTGGCATTTTTAATCACAGAACTCATAGAACATCATGACAGAAGCCAGTTTGAGGTCATAGCTTATTCTTATGGGGTTGATGACAATAGCCCATCTCGCAAGCGCCTTGAGCTCGCATTCGACCAATTTAACGACATTCGTAACCTCAACGATATTGAAGCCGCCAATAAAATTAACGCTGACCAAATTGATATTTTGGTAGATTTAACTGGCTTCACCCAGACCAGCCGTACAGGCATTGTGGCGCTTAAACCCGCAGCTATCAGTATTAACTGGCTTGGTTACCCAGGTACCATGGGTGAAGTGGCTACTGAAAAAAATAATGTTCCGCTATTTGATTATCTGCTGGCCGATGCCACTATTGCGCCAAAGCAAACAGACTTTAGCGAAAAACTGCTTTATTTGCCTTGTTACCAACCCAACGATAGTCAACGTCCAATTGGCAAAAATACGCCCAAAGTTGCACAAAACCTGCCTGAAGACGCATTTGTGTTTTGCTGCTTTAACCAAAGTTTTAAAATTACCGCAGAAGTATTTGCGGTTTGGCTGCGCT
>JANYCB010000031.1 GCA_025360485.1 Methylotenera sp.
CGAAAGCAAAACCATCACTGAACAAATCTCTAAAATCCAGACTGAGTCGGCGCGGTAGGCTTTGCAAGCTCAGCAGGCCAAACAAGCGGCCAACGCCTGGCTGCACTTTTAGTATTTGCCCTTTTGTAGCGTCTAATTTAAAGTTGCCATCTAAACCGCTTGTTTCGAACTCATGCGGACTACCAGGCCATTGCAGTTGTCCCGTAATTTCCGCCGCCCCACCTTTGACTGCATCCGGCTGGCCAAAACGTTTTAGGGTGTTGCCGATGTTGCTAACGCTTAAGAAAAATTTTAAATTGGTGTTGGGACTGCGTGTCCAATTGTGCCAGTTGCCATCTGCGATTAACGTACTGTCTGGATTGGCGATTTTTAGTTTTTGGATAACCCAATCATCACCAGTTTCGAACGCATTAAGCTCTAGGCTGCCCAGATTTTTATTACCGATTTGAAAATTGTCGGCAATCACGTCAAGTGCGGGATATTTATGATCTTGCTTTCTATAATCCTTAATTACTTCCGCTTTATTAGGCACGTTGTTATTGGGAATGGTTAAACTTTTCAAACGTGCAATAATTTTTCCATTGCCTGCATTTTTCCACTCAGCATCGCCAATAATTTCTTGACTATTAATTGACATTTTTAGGCCGGTTGCATTGGGTTCCGCAAACACTTTAAGCGCGTTTAAGTTTTTACCAAATAAAGTCAGTTTTTGAACTGCCAGCTCAGCGCGGTTAATAAGAATCGGGCTTGTTTTACTGTCATTATTGTTAGGTTTGTTAAAAAGAGCCACCCAATCATCGGCTTCTAGAGTATCCAGCTTACCGTGTAGCGATAAGCCTGCCTGCGTGGGCGTTATGGCAGGCGTATGCACACCAATATCGCCGCGCTCAAATGCCAGCTTGCCTGCTTGCCCAACACTAGTTTGCATAGTACGTAGTATTTTTGCTGAAACCGCATCATCATAAGTAATATTGATACTATCGTTGTTTGGATCTTGTTGTTTTTTATCGATTGTAAACAACATTTGTTGGTTGGCAGGCTTGTTAAACGGAGCGGGAAGGCCAATGGCCATGCCGACTAAATTCGAGTGTAAATTTACGTCAACCAGCGGTTTTTTAATGGTGATTTCGCCCGCCCAATCTGCGCTACCTTGCAAGCTATCAATCACTGCATTTGAGGCGAGTTTTTTGATGCCTGCATCTGCTATACGGCCATTGGCAGTTACGTGCAAAATTTTGTCAGAGCCAGTGCGCAAGCTAAATTGAGCTGGTCCACCTAAAATTTCGGCATTCACATTTTGTGCAGTTAGACTATTTTCGGTAAAGCTTAGCGCACCATTCAATTTACTAAGCTCTGGCAGGCCGACATCGGCATTGGCAAAAATAGTGCCATTGGCAATTTTGTATAAACCCTTATATTTGGCGGCTTCTAAATTTTGTAAAGGAATTTTTAACTCCAAATTTAACTTGCCATTGCCCGCTACTCTCAAGTCGTCTGTAAAGCCTTGTGTTACTAATTTAACTGGGCTTTCATTCACAAATCGGACGCCATCCGCCACTGGACCTTCGACTTCGCTAGTAACGATTAACATAGGTGAATCAGCGTCTAATTGAGGAATTTCCGTTTTGCTTTTAACGATTTTATTACCAAAAATATGACCTTTGTCGGCGTTAAGCTCCATGCGTTTGCCTTCAAACAGCATGTCTAAACCCAAGCCTTCAATCATCGGCCAGCCAGTGCCGTATTCCATTAGCGCATCGCTAATTTTGGCGGTAACTTTAAAAATGCCAAGTTTTTTATCGGTCTGATTTTTGCTGTTGACGAATGGAAAATCGGCCAGATTACCTGTAACGGTGAGGTTCACATCTTCGGCGCGACCCTCCAAAATAGAAGTGTCTAGCCAATGTAGCGTTGGTGTTCCCAAAATAATAGGGTAGTAAAAAGATGCAAATTTGGCGTTGCCTTTACTAAATTTTCCGTTTAAATCTAAATAACCACCTTTTACACCATTCAGGTCGTAGCTGGCATTTACAGTGCCAGTAATATGTGGACTGGTAATAAATAGTTCTTTAGCATCAATTTTGGCTTTAAAGCTGTCTTTGCTGCTGTTTATTTTCCAGCTAATTTGCCCGTTTAATTGGTCTGCAGGTATTGGAAAGCGTAAAATATCTTTAAAATCAAGCATCGCATTTTTTGAGTGCAAAGTAATTTCACCACCGTCCTCGTCAGCCTTAATATTGCCCGCTAAATTGCTAAACCCTGGTATTTTCTCAAAGGCAGTCAAGCCTAATTGTTTAAACGATGTGCTGATGCTGTAAGCGCTAGGTTTGTTGGCATCACCTTCATATCCCAATGCTAGCGTTTGTAGTTCGCCGACTGGCGCCAGTGAGTTCAATAATGCTACGGCATGTTCTGGAAGTTTTACATAAGGTATAAGTTGTTTAATTGAGGCAAGATTAAATTGATCAAGCTTAATATCCGTTTTTATCCACGGTTTGCCATTTTTTGTGCTAGTTGCGAAGTAGCCGCGGCCATTGCTGATGTTGAGGCCAGAATTGGAATTGAGTTTAATATTTTCCGCGCTAATGGTTTGTGTGTTTTTAGAATCACTCCAACTAATATCCCCAGAAAATTGCTGAGTAACAAAAGGCGTGGTTTGACTATTCACCAGCAGTGATAAATTACTTAAAGTGGCATGCGTATTTACTTTTTCGATTTTAGCAGCAGCAAAACTGAGCGAAATTAGCGCATCTCCCATGCCAGTTTGCACATTGACAGGGTGATTTAATATTTTATAGTCAAGCCAAGGTTTCCATACACTTAAATCGGTCTGTTTAAGCTGGATTGAAAGCGTGCCATGCCATTTGTTGATTTTGCTTACATCTCGTCCAATAAAATTACCACTTGCGGTAATAGCTTGGCTACTACCGACAGAAGGAAAAGCTGATAGGGTGAACTTGTGTCGGCCAAATAAACTTTGCCAAGCAGGATTGGTGAGCGTTAAGTTGAGCTGCTTTAGCGACAGTGGCGGTGCCTTGCGTAAATCATCTAACCAAACGACTTGCGCGTTTTTAATGTTTACCTCAGATTGGCTTAGCAGCCAATTTGGAAAATCAGGTTTGCCAGTGCCAGCTAAACTAATGCCTGCCAAATAAATACTGCCATCTGCTTTGCGGCGAATGGTGAGCTCAGGTTGATTCACAACTAAATTAGAAAGATAGGGATGTAGTAAGGGTATGCTAAGCCATGAAATGTTAGCTTCCACATTTTTCAAGTTGAGCGCTACGCGATTTTCCGTATCAAATAGATCAACATTTTTAAGCTCAAAGTGTGGAGAAATGCCATCCCAGCCTGTTTTAATGTCGCCTATAGTGATTTTTTGGCCCGCGTTTTTACTAGCAAGCGCGGCGATATCATTTTTGTATTGATCAATATTGGGGAACAAAATAAAGCGTATTGCCAGCACAGCAATCACAACCGCAATTAGCAAAATTAGCAGTGCGTACGACGCCAATCGAGCCAGTTTTTTTATTAAGATCATTGTGGTGGGTTTTAACATTGCGCAGATATAGAGCTATATATTGAATTTAAGTTTTATTTTACTTTAATTTAGACGATTAACTTGTTAATAAAACGTTACTTTTCCAATTTTAAGCTTATGTTTCATTCAAAACTGGGTTAACAATAAGAAATTTGAGCAGATTGCTTTAGAATAACGCCTTTTGGCCAATTTGGCTGACAAGCCACTGATTTGGGTAAACTGTTTGATTCAATTTAAAAATCTCAGCTTGGTTCGACACGTAAAAGTGTTAATCGAGCAAGCATCATTTCAATTACACCCGGGGTATAAAGTGGGGCTTACTGGCGCCAATGGCACGGGCAAATCAAGCTTATTCGCTTTGCTACGCGGTGGGTTGCACGCCGAAGTCGGCGATTTGGAAATGCCACCTAATTGGGTGATTGCACATGTGGCGCAAGAGACGCCAGCATTGACAATGCCTGCGCTTGAATTTGTATTAGATGGCGATGCAGAGTTGCGTGACATCGAGAGTGCTTTACAATTGGCTGAAACCAATCATGAAGGTGAAAAAATAGCCGAATTGCATCATCGTTTAAGTGATATTGAAGGTTATTCAGCCAAATCGCGCGCATCAGCTTTGCTAGATGGTCTAGGTTTTACGCAAGCTGATTTGGCGCGGCCTGTAAGCGATTTCTCAGGCGGTTGGCGTGTACGCTTGAATCTGGCGCGTGCACTGATGTGCCGCTCAGATTTGCTGCTGCTGGATGAACCGACTAATCACCTAGACCTTGACGCAGTAATTTGGCTGGAAGGCTGGCTACGAGAATACCGTGGAACACTTTTGCTGATTTCACACGATAGAGATTTTTTGGACGCGGTAATCGATAACGTGCTGCATATTGAGCAACAGCGCATTACGCTATATCGTGGCGTCTACTCAGACTTTGAGCGGCAACGCGCTGAAAAACTGGCTCTGCAACAAGCCATGTTTGAGAAACAGCAACGCAAGGTTGCGCATTTACATAGTTATATCGATCGTTTTCGTGTGCAAGCCACCAAAGCACGCCAAGCGCAAAGCCGTATTAAGGCGCTCGAGCGTATGGAGTTGATTTCCGCTGCTCATGTAGATTCGCAATTCAACTTTGAATTTCGCGCACCGTTAAATGCGCCAGACCCTTTGCTGGTGTTGGATGAGGTAGATGCAGGCTACTCTGATAAACCAATTTTGAACAAGGTTGATTTAACCATAAGACCAGGTGAGCGTATAGGCTTGCTAGGCAAGAACGGCGCGGGCAAATCGACTCTGATTAAATTGCTGGCCGCAGAATTAAAACCCTTGGCAGGTAAAAGGGTTGAAGGCAAAGATTTGCGCATTGGTTATTTTGCACAACATCAGCTAGAACAATTACGTCCTAACGAATCGCCACTGCAGCATATGATGCGACAGGATCCAACAACCCGCGAGCAGGAACACTTGAATTACCTAGGTGGTTTTGATTTTAAGGGTGATATGGCACGTGCATCTTGCGAGAATTTTTCGGGCGGAGAAAAATCTCGTTTGGCGTTGGCGTTGCTGATTTGGACGCGACCAAATTTGCTTTTACTGGATGAACCAACCAATCATTTGGATTTAGAAATGCGCCACGCGCTAACTTTGGCGTTGCAAGATTATGAAGGTGGCGTGATTTTGGTTTCGCATGATAGAGCCTTGCTGCGCGCCAGTTGTGATACCTTTGTGCTGGTAGCCAATGGCAAAGCGGAAGCGTTTGATGGTGATTTGGAAGATTATAAAAATTGGCTGACAGCACAAAAAGCAGAGCAAAAGGCATCGTCAGGAGCCGCGCAGATATTGGCTTCTGGGGCAGGTTCTATAGATACTAATGCACCCAATAAATACTTACAAAGCAAAGCCAAACGTCAGGCGCGTATTTTGGCGCGTCGGCCATTATTAAAAGAAACCGAACAAATCGAGGAACATCTCGAAAAGTGGCAACTTGAAAAAGTGGCTTTAGATGCTCGTGCAAGTGAACCCGCTTTATACGAACTTGAAAATAAAGCAGAATTACAGCATTTGCTAAAACGCCAAGCAGAATTGAGTAGCCAAATAGATGATGCAGAGTATCGCTGGCTAACTTTGCATGAACAACTGGAAAACTTACCTGAGGTTAATTAAGCCCGAAATTAACTAACTATTTGAAAAAAAATATGGATTATTCAAAACGATTAACTTTGCTTCACGCCTTGTGCCTAGCAGAAACATTTGACGATGGCGATGGCACTAAGCCAAACATCAATTTAAGTGAGTATAACGCGCTGGATTCCGCGCATTATTTGGCTAGCTACGTTACTTTTAAAGCGATTCAAGCAGCCGATAGGCAGCCCTCGTTTGAGCGTAAAAACAATTTTGATATGTTAAGCGTGTATCAAACTTATGCGCTGCTGTCGTTTGCGTTTTTTACCGCGCCTATGGTGACTGAGAAAGTAATGCCAGATTTAACTGCCGCGCAAATTATCATCGCAAAAACTTTGTTCGCAGGCTTGCCAGAATCTGAGTTGCTGGAAATTATTGAAAGTGGATTTACTAAATTTAAACTAATTGGCGAAGCTGAAGCCGAGCATTGGAGCGAGTTTCGAGAGAATTTAGATAAACTCACCGTGAGCTTTGTGGTGGCAGGCACCGATGACGATAGCCCGCACAGCAAAGAAGAAGTGTTGCCGTTATTTGGGCAGATGTTAAGCCAGCTATGCGAAGCGTTTGAAGCTTAAGTGTTAAGCAAGGCTAAATAGTTACGCAATCTCACGCGTTTCCGCGAATTCAATCTCAGGGTAACGCTCCTGCGCCATTTGCAAATTCACGCGGTTTGGCGCGAGGTAAACGTAGCCATCTGCGCCATCTAAACCCACGTTAAAGCCATATTTATCAGCAATCGCGCGTAAATCTGCATCAGAGCCTTTCAGCCAGCGCGCGGTGTAGCAGTCATAGGGTTCAAAAATCATATCTACGCTGTATTCGTGCTCTAATCGGTGCGCCACCACTTCAAATTGCAGCATGCCAACTGCGCCTAAAATTAAATCATTCGAGAGTAGTGGGCGAAATAATTGCGCCGCCCCTTCTTCTGAAAGTTGTTTTAGGCCAATCTGAAGTTGCTTCATCTTCATTGGGTTTTTAATGCGTGCACGGCGGAAAAACTCCGGCGCGAATGACGGAATGCCGGTAAATTTTAGCGCTTCGCCCTCGGTAAAAGTATCGCCCACTTTAATCGTGCCGTGGTTCGGTATGCCGATAATGTCGCCAGAATACGCTTCGTCCATGGTGGTGCGGTCTTGCGCCATAAAGGTAATGGCGTTGTTCACGGCCATCAGCTTGCCTGTGGAGACTTGCTTGATTTTCATGCCGCGCTCAAAACGTCCAGAACAAACGCGTAGAAAGGCAATTCTATCCCGATGTTTCGGATCCATATTGGCTTGAATTTTGAACACAAAGCCTGAAAATTTGTTTTCATCTGGCGCAACTAAGCGGCTAGCAGTGTTGCGCGCAAGTGGTGTGGGCGATAAGTCAACGACGGCGTCTAATAATGATTGCACCCCGAAATTGTTAATGGCTGAGCCAAAATACACCGGCGTTTGTTTGCCACCCAAAAAACGCGTAGCATCAAAGGTGTGCGATGCACCACGTAC
>JANYCB010000037.1 GCA_025360485.1 Methylotenera sp.
ATGCCTTGTTAGAAGGCGTGTTCGCGGATGATGAGTTGCAGCTGCATGCGGCGCTAGACCGCGCTGACAGCACACAAGTGGGCCAAGATGCAGGCGCATTATTTGGAAAAAATGCGGGTGTAAGCATAGCCAGTGATGTTGCTGCGGCACTTAAGGGTGCGGATGTGCTAATTGATTTTACGCGTCCAGAGGCAAGCTTGATGTATCTTGAAGCCTGCAAAAAAGCTGGCGTGAAGCACGTCATCGGCACGACAGGCTTCACTGTTGAACAGAAAGCCAAAATTCAAGCGGCCTCTAAACAAATCGCCATTGTCTTTGCGCCCAACATGAGCGTGGGGGTGACTTTGCTCATCAATTTGGTCGAGCAAGCTGCCAAGGTACTCAACAAAGGTTACGATATTGAAATAGTGGAGATGCATCATCGGCATAAGGTAGATGCGCCTTCTGGCACAGCGCTGCGCTTGGGTGAGGCCGCAGCGCAAGGCTTGAGACAAAATTTAAAAGATTGCGCTATCTATGCACGTGAAGGCGTCACTGGCGAGCGTGAAGCTGGAAAAATTGGCTTTGCAACACTGCGTGGTGGCGATGTGGTGGGTGATCATACAGTGGTGTTTGCAGGCATTGGAGAGCGCGTAGAAATCACACACAAAGCCAGCAGCCGCGGCACATTTGCACAGGGTGCGTTACGTGCAGCAAAGTTCTTAGCCGGCAAAAAGACTGGCCTTTATGATATGCGAGATGTGTTAAACCTGCGGTAAGGCAATCCAAATTACCTGATGTCGTAGATTATGCTCGATGTAAATTTAAGGAGTATGAAATTACGGATCAACTTCATCAATATTCCAAACTTGCAGTCTCAGATGCTCTTCTCAGAATTAATTCAACTTTGGATGGGCTTTCTGCGGCTGAGGCCAAGAAAAGGCTCGCAAAATTTGGCCTTAATGTAGTAGCGAGCGAAAAACAGAAATCTCTTTTTCTTAGATTTCTAAGTTATTTCATCAGTCCTTTACCATTGCTGTTGCTGGGCCTGTCTTTTGTCGCGTATTTTACAGGAGAAATCAGAGGGGCAGAGGTAATTGCGCTGATGGTGTTCTTGTCCACGACCTTGGCCTTTGTTCAAGAATACCGATCAAGTAAGGCCGCTGCAAGTCTGCGCTCAATGGTAAGTACCAAGTCCTCAGTATTGCGTAAGAGTTCTTCAGACATTCCCAATCAAACAGTTGAGCTGGATATCAGTCAGCTTGTTTCTGGCGACATTGTGCATTTATCGGCGGGCGATATGATTCCAGCCGATTCTAGACTGCTAACCGCCAAAGACTTGTTTGTAAATCAATCATCCTTAACTGGTGAATCCATGCCAGTTGAAAAACACGCCGATAAAAACTTATTGGCTGGAATTAGTACTCCAGATTTACCCAATATCTGTTTTATGGGAACCAACGTAGTCTCAGGCACTGCTGTTGCTGTGGTTATTGCAACTGGAGAACGTACTTTTTTTGGCTCCATTGCTTCTAGTGTGGTTGGTGAGCGTGAGCTCACTAGCTTTGATCAAGGCATCCAAAAGTTTATCTGGTTAATGATTCGTATCATGATAGTGATGGTACCCGCGGTCTTTTTAATCAATGGATTCATTAAAGGCAACTGGATGGAAGCACTCCTGTTTGCTTCTGCCGTTGCTGTTGGGCTTGCGCCAGAAATGTTGCCGATGCTGGTAACGATTAATCTAGCAAAAGGCGCTATGGCGATGTCACGTAAAAAAGTCATTGTCAAAAGACTAAGTGCTATTCAGAATTTTGGCGCTATGGATATTCTTTGTACCGATAAGACAGGCACGCTTACTCAGGATAAGGTTATTTTGGAAAGGCATGTTAATGTCGCGGGGACAGAAGATGACAGGGTGCTTGAATATGCTTATTTAAATAGCCATTACCAGTCTGGACTTAAAAATCTACTTGATATTGCTGTGCTGGAGCATGCAGAAGTTCACCAGAAACTCCATGAAGCCAGCGCTTACCTGAAAGTTGATGAGATTCCATTTGATTTCCAAAGACGTCGCATGTCCGTGATCGTAGAGAAAAACAAAGCATCACATTTGCTCATTTGCAAAGGAGCCGTTGAGGAAATTTTCAGTGTATGTGATCGTGTACAAATGGCCGACCAAATTCTTCCACTTGAACCACTTCAAATGGATGAGGTTTATAAAGTTGTTAAAGACCTGAATGAGGATGGCTTTCGCGTGGTTGCAGTAGCGTATAAGGAAGTCAATACAAATCAATTAGTCTATGGACAAAAAGATGAATCAAATTTGATTCTAAGCGGTTATATTGCGTTTCTTGATCCACCCAAGGAGTCAGCTGGACCCGCAATTGCGAGCCTTGTGCGATATGGGGTTGAGGTCAAAATTTTGACTGGCGATAATGATGTGGTGACTAGAAAAATATGTCGTGATGTTGGTCTATCCGTAGATAGAATTTTACTGGGAAGTCAAATAGAAAGAATGTCGGCAATTGATTTGGCGTTGGAAGCTGAAAAAACGACCGTTTTTGCAAAACTGTCACCACAGCAAAAAGCACGTGTAATTGAAGCATTGCAATCAAAAAATCACGTAGTTGGTTTTATGGGAGATGGTATTAATGATGGAATAGCTTTAAAGGCCGCGGATGTTGGCATCTCCGTTGATACGGCGGTGGATATTGCGAAGGAATCAGCAGACATTATTTTGCTTGAAAAAAACTTGATGGTGATTAAAGAGGGTGTCATAGAAGGTCGAAAAGTATTTGGCAATATCATCAAATATATCAGAATGAGTGCCAGTTCGAATTTTGGCAATATGTTCAGCGTGCTTGGCGCGAGTGCCTTCTTACCTTTTTTGCCTATGGCACCAGTGCAAATTTTATTTAATAATTTGCTGTACGATTTTTCTCAAACTGCTGTTGCAACAGATCATGTTGATGAGGAATATCTCGCACAACCCCGCAAATGGGAAATCGCCAATATTACAAGATTCATTTTAACAATTGGTCCAATCAGTTCTATATTTGACTATGTAACCTTTGGCTTGATGTGGTTTGTATTTAATTGTACCGATACAGAAAAGGCTGGTCTTTTCCAAACTGGTTGGTTTGTAGAATCACTACTCTCACAAACTTTAATCGTACATGTCATTCGTACGGGCAAAATTCCTTTTTTGCAGAGCAAGCCTAGCCTGCCTCTTTTAATCACAACGCTGGTCATTTGTGCTGTGGGAACTTATCTTCCCTATTCAATATTTGCTCATTCGCTTCAAATGGTACCTCTGCCATCGCTTTACTGGTTATATCTCACCTTCATTTTAGCTGCTTACTTAGGGTTGACGCAGATTGTTAAAGCTTCTCTAATTAAGCGGTTTGGGTTAAATTAAATTTTATAGTGTAGTATTTATGGGAAATTAAGATGAGCCATCGTCACTACTTAACTTTTTTGTTGCTGTGCCTTAGTCTGGTTTTTGTATGGTCAGCCATTAGACCGCATGATTATTTCACTTGGTTTTTAGAAATATTCCCCATCTTCATTGCGCTACCTATACTTTTTATTACCTATAAAAAGTTTCCACTTTCAAATCTTGTATACGTGTTGATTTTATTGCACGCGATTATCCTTATGGTCGGCGGGCACTATACTTATGCTGAAGTTCCGCTATTTAATTGGCTTAGTGACACATTCGATTTAAGTCGCAATTATTTATTACGATAGGCTAGGTCATTTTGTGCAGGGATTTGTTCCTGCAATAATTGCACGCGAAATTTTATTGCGCAAACAAATAGTTAAAAAGGGTGGCTGGCTATTTTTTATTATTTGCTGTATTTGTTTAAGTATAAGTGCTTGTTACGAACTTATTGAATGGCGGGGGGCAGTGGCTACTGGTTCGGAGGCAGATGCGTTTTTAGGTACGCAAGGCGATGTATGGGATACGCAGTGGGATATGTTTACCGCGCTCATTGGCGCTATTACTGCACAAATATGTCTTGCAAAATGGCACAATCAAAGCATGCGCGCGCTTGAAATATAAGACAGTTTCCGCTATAATTCGTCAATTCTGAAACGGGAAGAGTCCAAAAGCTCCTCCCGTTTTGCATATCTACTATTTGCTAGTCATTAGATATTGCGTCGCAATGAAAATTAAGGAGCTTTAAGGTGTTAAAAACAATTCCAGCCGTTTTAGTGTTAGCAGATGGAACTGTTTTTAAAGGCATCTCTATCGGCGCTTCTGGCCATACGGTTGGTGAGGTGGTGTTTAACACCTCTATGACGGGATACCAAGAAATACTGACGGACCCGTCCTACACTGAGCAAATCGTCACTCTCACTTATCCTCACATCGGCAACACGGGCACCAATCCCGAAGATGTTGAATCAGGCAAAATATACGCAGCCGGATTGATCATCCGCGACCTGCCTTTGCTAGAGAGTAATTTTCGTAGCACACAAACACTTTCAGAATATTTAGTAGAAAATAATATCGTCGCTATTGCAGATATTGACACACGCAAACTTACGCGTATTTTGCGTGAAAAAGGCGCACAAGCGGGCTGCATTATGGCGGGTGATGTTGATGAGACGGATGCACTAGCTAAAGCCAAAGCTTTTCCTGGCTTGGCGGGTATGGACCTTGCCAAAGTAGTCAGCGTAAAAAAACCATATGAGTTTAGCGAAGGCGAGTGGGTGTTGGGTAAAGGTTACACCAAACCTGAACCCCCTAAGTTCCATGTCGTTGCTTTCGACTATGGCGTCAAGCGTAATATTTTGCGTATGTTGGCTACGCGGGGTTGTAAAGTGACGGTGTTGCCAGCGCAAGCGACTGCTGATGAAGCTCTTAGTTATAAGCCTAATGGTATTTTTTTAAGCAACGGCCCTGGCGACCCAGAACCTTGCGATTACGCAATTAAAGCTATTAAAACATTGGTCGATACAGGCATCCCCACTTTTGGTATTTGCCTAGGACATCAATTGTTAGCGCTTGCGAGTGGTGCCAAAACCGTGAAGATGAAATTTGGCCATCACGGCGCAAACCATCCTGTGCAAGATGTGGAAACCAAGCGTGTCTATATCACCAGTCAAAACCAC
Organism: Methylotenera sp.; assembly: GCA_025360485.1. Lineage (GTDB taxonomy): Bacteria > Pseudomonadota > Gammaproteobacteria > Burkholderiales > Methylophilaceae > Methylotenera_A. The sequence goes on from JANYCB010000037.1 coordinate 5,104, forward strand.
GGCTTTGCGGCAGACCCAAACACATTACCTAAAAATGTAAAAATTACGCATGTGTCTTTATTCGATGGCAGTTTGCAAGGTATTGCGCGCACCGATAAACCAGCATTTAGCTTCCAAGGTCACCCAGAAGCCAGTCCGGGGCCGCACGAGATGAGTTATTTGTTTGATCGCTTCATTAGCATGATGCAAGAAAGGAAAGCTGGCTAATGGCTAAGCGCACTGACATTAAGAGTATTTTGATTATTGGTGCAGGCCCGATTGTGATTGGTCAGGCTTGCGAGTTTGATTACTCTGGCGCGCAAGCTTGCAAAGCGCTGCGCGAAGAAGGCTACCGCGTCATTTTGGTGAACTCAAATCCTGCGACGATTATGACCGATCCTGAGATGGCGGATGCGACGTACATCGAGCCAATTACTTGGCAGGTGGTGGAAAAAATTATCGCGAAGGAAAAACCAGATGCGTTACTGCCCACAATGGGCGGGCAAACCGCGTTAAATTGCGCACTGGATTTAGATAAACACGGTGTGTTGGCTAAATATAACGTTGAGCTGATTGGAGCTAGTAAAGAAGCGATTGATAAAGCCGAAGACCGCCAAAAATTTAAAGAGGCTATGACCAAAATTGGCTTGGGTTCTGCGCGTTCAAGCATTGCGCATAGCATGGAAGAAGCCCTGCAAGTGCAGGGCAGTATTGGTTATCCAGCTATTATTCGGCCCTCATTCACCATGGGTGGTAGCGGCGGTGGTATTGCCTATAACCGCGAAGAATTCATCACCATTTGCGAGCGAGGCCTAGATGCATCGCCGACCAAAGAATTATTGATTGAAGAGTCCATGCTCGGCTGGAAAGAGTACGAGATGGAAGTTGTGCGTGATAAAGCAGACAACTGCATCATCATCTGCTCGATTGAAAACCTCGACCCGATGGGGGTGCATACGGGCGACAGCATTACCGTGGCGCCTGCACAAACGCTAACGGATAAAGAGTATCAAATCATGCGTAACGCCTCGTTAGCGGTGCTACGTGAAATTGGCGTGGATACTGGCGGTTCCAACGTGCAATTCGCGATTAATCCTGACGATGGTCGCATGATAGTGATTGAGATGAATCCACGTGTGTCGCGTTCTTCTGCTTTGGCCTCGAAAGCAACAGGATTCCCGATTGCAAAAGTGGCGGCAAAATTGGCGGTAGGCTTTACTTTGGATGAGTTGCGCAATGAAATCACAGGCGGCGCAACACCAGCAAGCTTTGAACCAAGCATTGATTATGTAGTGACCAAGGTACCGCGGTTCGCTTTTGAGAAATTCCCGCAAGCGGACTCACGTTTGACCACGCAAATGAAATCGGTTGGTGAGGTGATGGCGATTGGTCGCACTTTCCAAGAATCATTCCAAAAAGCGTTGCGTGGCTTAGAGGTGGGCGTAGATGGCCTAGATCCAATCACTACCGACTTAGACCGCATTACTAAAGAAATGGGCGAACCAGGCCCTGAGCGCATTTGGTACGTGGGCGATGCGTTTAGATGCGGCATGACGATTGAGCAAGTATTCAATATCTCGAAAATTGACCATTGGTTTTTGGCGCAAATCAAAGATATTATTGACCGTGAAGCCGCGCTAAAAGGCGTGCATATTGCTGACCTCAACAAAGATGCGCTATTCCAACTTAAACGTCGCGGATTTTCTGATAGACGCTTAGCAACTTTGCTAGAAACCGATCAGCACGCAGTGCGCGCTTACCGCCAAGCCTTAAACGTACGTCCTGTGTATAAGCGCGTGGATACTTGCGCGGCCGAGTTTGCGACGAATACGGCGTACATGTATTCCAGCTATGAGGAAGAATGCGAGTCCAAGCCATCTGACAAGAAAAAAATCATGGTGCTGGGTGGCGGGCCGAATAGAATTGGTCAAGGCATTGAGTTTGATTATTGCTGCGTCCATGCCGCCTTTGCCATGCGCGAAGATGGTTATGAAACCATCATGGTCAACTGTAATCCTGAAACAGTTTCGACTGATTACGACACTTCGGATAGGCTGTATTTCGAGCCAGTGACGCTGGAAGACGTGCTGGAAATTGTGCATATTGAAAAACCAGTCGGCGTGATTGTGCAATATGGCGGCCAAACGCCGCTAAAACTCGCGCGTGCGCTAGAAAAAGCGGGCGTACCAATTATTGGTACAACACCAGACGCAATCGATCGCGCCGAAGACCGCGAGCGTTTTCAAAAATTAATCCAAGACTTAGGTCTAAAACAACCACCTAACCGCACTGCACGTACGCCAGAGGCAGCATTAATTGCAGCTGATGAGATTGGCTACCCATTGGTGGTGCGTCCAAGCTATGTATTGGGCGGTCGTGCCATGGAAATCGTGCATGAACAAAGCCAATTAGAGCGCTATATGCGCGAAGCGGTGAAAGTATCTAATGATTCACCCGTTTTATTGGATCGTTTTTTGAACGATGCCATTGAAATCGACGTGGATGCAATTTGCGACGGCGAAGATGTGCTCATCGGCGGCATTATGCAACACGTGGAGCAAGCGGGTGTGCACTCGGGCGATTCTGCTTGTTCATTGCCACCGTACAGTTTGAGCAAAAAATTGCAAGATGTATTGCGCGAGCAGACCGTGCAAATGGCGCTGGCGCTGGGCGTTAAAGGTTTGATGAACGTGCAATTTGCGATTCAGGGTGACGATGTTTATGTGTTGGAAGTGAATCCGCGTGCATCAAGAACTGTTCCATTTGTGTCAAAAGCATGCGGCTTGCAATTGGCTAAAATCGCCGCGCGTTGCATGGCAGGACAAAGTTTGAAAGCGCAAGGCGTTACCAAAGAAGTGATTCCACCTTATTTCTCAGTGAAAGAAGCGGTATTTCCGTTTATTAAATTTCCTGGTGTTGATACGATACTTGGTCCTGAAATGAAATCAACTGGTGAAGTCATGGGCGTCGGTGCGACGTTTGCAGAGGCGTTTGTGAAGTCGCAATTAGGTGCATCGGCCAAACTGCCAAAGGGTGGCCGTGCATTTATTAGCGTGCGCAATGAAGATCACCAAAAAGTGGTGGATATTGCGCAAGATTTGGCAAAATTGGGCTTTACGCTAGTAGCGACAAAAGGCACCACCAGAGTGTTGACTGAAAACGGCTTATTAGTAACGCCAGTGAATAAAGTGGCTGAAGGCCGACCGCATGTGGTGGATATGATTAAAAACAATGAAATTAGCTTTATTGTAAACGTCACAGAAGATAAAAAAGCAGTGGCCGATTCTTATGAGATTCGCCGCAGTGCCTTGCAGAATAAAGTTACTTATTACACAACGCTGGCGGGGGCTAAAGCTGCCTGTATTGGAATGGCACATATGCAAGAGTTGAATGTTGAGTCTATTCAAGACTTGCATAAAAAGCTCATTTAAAATACACTTTGTTTATCGATTTTTAAAAACCACGCTCCATTGGGTGTGGTTTATTTTTTTATGAGGTTGCAGCATGGCAGTGAATCAAATTCCAGTGACAATTAAAGGTGCAGAGCAGCTTAAAGTAGAGTTGGCGCGCCTACGCAGTGTCGATCGCCCAAGCGTGATTCAGGCGATTGCAGAAGCGCGTGCGCAGGGTGATTTATCTGAAAATGCGGAATACGAAGCTGCTAAAGAAAAGCAAAGCTTTATCGAAGGCCGTATTGCGGAGCTGGAATCAAAGCTTTCTAACTTGTTTGTGATTGACCCAAAAACGCTGAATGCAGAAGGCCGCGTGGTATTTGGCGCGACGGTTAGAATAGAGGATTTGGACTCGGGCGATGCTAAAACCTACCAAATTGTAGGTGAAGATGAAGCCGACATAAAAGGCGGCAAAATTTCGGTTGGCTCACCAATCGCA
>JANYCB010000048.1 GCA_025360485.1 Methylotenera sp.
TCTGAATATTTTCACGTTGAATGGGTGTCTATCCCCTTGGGCGTGAACTCCCATTTATCTATTCACGGATTAACTAAAGATGAGTATGAAAAAAATAATCAAAAAAACATTTTAAATGGTTATTCTCTTGAATCTTTTAGCAATTTCAAAGATTGCTCGGGGGTGGATAGGTATCAAGCAACTTGGTTTACAAAGCTTCAAAAGTAATTGAGCTAAGTGTTTTATGGAAGTCTGATTTGGGTTGACAGTACTCGCTGACGTTGAAAACTGTGTGGCGGCTTTGTCCCCTAATTCGCCATACAGAGTATTATTTGATTAGATTAATTATACGGACACTAAGTTTGCATTAACTGTGACACAAAGTCAGGAATTTTGCAGTATCTATGACATTTTTAAAAAGTAATTGATTTATTAATTGCAAAAAACTTTATAAACCAAGATGGCACTTTGCATTAATCGTGACATTCGACAATTTAATATTTGGACCGCATCCAATAGTTATCGATAGTTTCTTTAAATTAATAATGAGTGGCTCTTTTATCTAGAATACACAATTTACTCGAGTATATCTAGGTGGGTTAAATAGGTTACATCAATCAAATGCTTAAGCTGTCCATATTGATTTTTATCACTATATTCAATTTCTTAAATTATATAACCCGTACAATCATACAGTTGATATGGACCTTCAACGGTGTGAATAAACATCGCGTCGCCATCTGGCACCAAGCGGTTAAAAAACGTTTCCATATCCACCAGCACATCACTATCGTAATTCTCGTTAATCAACAAACTGGCTGATGTGTGCTGAATATATAACGTGAGTAAACCAGTATTTAGTCCTAGCTGATTCGCCCAACTAAGTACTTGCGGAGTAATATCGTAAAGCTTGCGGCCTTGCGCTTTTACGCTAATTTGCTGAGTGAATTGTTGCATTCGTGTTACCTAGTGTAAGAATGCCTAATTATAGCTACCTGCCAGACTAATTTCTATTGGCCGCACAACAACTGAAATTGACTATTTGATGCTATCTACGCTGCCTGTAATAAAAACTCGGTCCCCAAAAGAAATGACTACCCCAATAAGGGCTGTAGCCATAGTTGTAATAAGGATTGTAGAGAGGACCATCAAAATAATCATAGTATTGGCTTTGTGCTAAGGCACGCTCGCGCTGCAATTGCTTTTGTGCGACGCGTTTTTCTTGCTCACGTTTATTCATTTCATCGGCAATGGCATTTTGCTTAGCCAACTCGTTACTTTGGTGCATGTAATCAAGCACTTTTACATCTACGCCTTGCTTGCTTAAGTCCAAAGTTTGCGTCGGTGTTAGCTCGTAGCGCGAGTTGCTGGCTTTAATTTTTGCGATTATTTCATCGCTGGTTTTGCCTTGCTTAGATTCTGCTACAATTTCATCCAGCGTTACCGTAGCGACTGGAGGTGGCAGAATCCTGGCTAATTGTTCAGGCGTAATTCTTTCTGCTTGCGCTTGACCATTCCCAGTACTAGCGCAGCCTGACAAGGTTAATAAACTAACAATTAAAATCATTAAGATTTTCATTTTAAACTCACTTTCTTTAATGCTGGCGACGCGTCGGTTATGCTCGCGTCAAAATCGTGTCGTTTTGATTGGTATAAACCCAATACTTTTTTTACATAGGCACGCGTTTCTTTGTAGGGCGGCACACCTTTGTACCTGTCTACAGCGCCTTCTCCCGCGTTGTAGGCAGCCACAGTCAATGTTACGTCACCTCTAAAATACGAAAGTAGCCAACGCAAATACTTCACGCCGCCCTTAATATTTTGTGATGCGTTGTAAGCATTTTTAACATTAAAACGGTCTGCGGTAGCGGGGATAATCTGCATCAAGCCATGCGCCTCTTTGTTGGATTTTGCCGAAACTTTAAAGTTAGATTCCGCGGTAATAATCGACAGCACCAACTTAGAATCCACTTTGTACCAATCTGCAATCGTATCCACCAAATCTACCACCCAACGCTTACTTTTTGGTAACCTCGCCACATAAGCATCAATCGCTGGTGAGCCTTGAGATTCGCCAACCTGGCGCACAGGTGCGTGTTCTGGCTCAACCGCTTCTAATACGCAAAGTGGCGTATCCGCAGTTTTAATCTCAATCGTCTCCAGCATTTTTTGCGCCTCAAAATGCCCATGCATAGCAGCAATGCCAAATAAATTAGCCGCGTAATCGCGATTCGCTGGCACGCCGCGCCCAAACGCATACAACATGCCTAATCTATACACGCCTTCTGCGCTACCATAACGCGCCGCCTCGCAGTACAAATTAGCGGCTTTCCAGGCGCCTTCAGAATCATTTTCATCAGCAACCAACACACTTGCACGCTCGAGCAAATCTTTCACGATTGGCGGCTCGTTATCAAATGTTTCAATTTCAGCTTGCGTGTAGGCAAAAACATTTTGGCTCACTAATAGCAAGCTTGCAAACAACAAGCTTACATATACAAGCCAATGTGTTAGCCACTTTACATGCATTTATGCCTTGTTAAACGTCATTTTCCCCGCCATACAATCTATTATGACCGTATCTTTCGCAACAAAATTCCCACTTAAAATTTCACGCGCCAAAGGATTTTCAATTTCACTCTGAATGGCCCGTTTAAGCGGCCGGGCACCATACACAGGATCGAAGCCCGCACTGGCAATTTCCACCAAAGCTGCATCAGTAATCGCCACATCAATTTCCATCGCGTGTAAGCGATTAGTTAAAAGTTGCAACTGAATACTGGCAATGGATTTCACATTCGCCTCATCTAGACTATGGAAAACGACCACCTCATCAATACGGTTGACGAACTCCGGCCTAAAGTGCGCTTTAACCTCGCCCATTACTGCCAATTTCACCACTTGGTAATCTTGATCGGCCATGCTTTGTATCATCTGCGAGCCCAAATTGCTGGTCATAATAATCACCGTATTTTTGAAGTTTATCGTGCGGCCTTGGCCGTCCGTCAATCGACCATCATCCAATACTTGCAACAATACATTAAAAACATCCGGATGCGCTTTTTCGATCTCATCCAGCAAAATAACGCTATAAGGCTTACGGCGTACCGCCTCGGTCAATGTGCCGCCTTCCTCATAGCCTACATAGCCAGGAGGCGCGCCAATCATGCGTGCCACGCTATGCTTCTCCATAAACTCACTCATGTCGATACGAATTAAATGATCTTCGGAATCAAACAAAAAAGTGGCTAAGGCTTTACATAGTTCCGTTTTACCGACTCCTGTAGGACCCAAGAATAAGAAGCTACCATAAGGTCTATTAGGGTCGCCCAAACCTGAGCGTGAGCGTCGAATAGCATCTGAAACCAAGCGAACGGCCTCATCTTGTCCCACCACCCGCTCATGCAATTTACTTTCCATGGTTAGTAGTTTTTCACGCTCACCAGTCATCATTTTGCTAACAGGAATACCAGTGGCGCGACTCACCACCTCGGCAATTTCGTCTGCCCCTACTTCGGTGCGGAGCATTCTATGTTTACTTTTCTCAACATCTACTTCCACGCTAGAGGCTTGTTTTAATTGCGTTTCTAATTGTGGCAATTTACCGTATTGTAACTCCGAGACTTTTTGCCACTCTCCTTTACGTGTGGCTTCTTCCATCTCAAATTTAACTTTTTCAATGGCTTCTTTAATATGCGTAGAGCCCTGCACTTGGGCTTTTTCCGCCTTCCATATTTCTTCTAAATCGGCAGACTCTTTTTCAAGTTTTGTGATTTCTACTTCAATGAGTTCAAAACGTTTTTTACTACCTTCGTCTTTTTCACGTCGCACCGCCTCGCGTTCAATTTTAAGTTGAATCAAACGACGCTCTAACTTATCTAGCACTTCTGGCTTAGAATCAATCTCCATTTTGATGCGCGAAGCAGCTTCATCAATCAAGTCAATCGCTTTATCAGGTAAAAACCGGTCAGTAATGTATCGGTGCGAAAGCTCGGCTGCCGCCACAATGGCAGGGTCGGTAATCTCCACGCCATGATGCAGCTCATACTTTTCTTGTAAACCGCGTAAAATCGCAATGGTGGCTTCTACGCTCGGTTCGTCAACTAAAACTTTCTGGAAGCGACGCTCTAAAGCTGCGTCTTTTTCGATGTATTTTCTATATTCATCTAGCGTTGTGGCACCGACACAATGCAACTCACCACGCGCCAATGCTGGCTTGAGCATATTGCCTGCGTCCATAGCGCCTTCTGCCTTGCCTGCACCGACCATGGTGTGAATCTCGTCAATAAACACAATGGTTTGACCTTCGTCTTGAGCCAATTCTTTCAGCACAGATTTTAAGCGCTCTTCAAAATCGCCACGGTATTTAGCACCCGCCAACAAAGCGGCCATGTCTAAGCTTAATACCTTTTTGCCTTTGAGTGAATCTGGCACCTCACCATTTACAATACGCTGTGCCAAACCTTCAACAATCGCAGTTTTACCGACACCAGGCTCACCAATCAACACAGGGTTGTTTTTGGTACGACGCCCGAGAATTTGAATGGTACGGCGAATTTCATCATCGCGCCCAATCACAGGGTCCAGCTTGCCCATTCTTGCACGCTCAGTTAAATCCACCGTGTATTTTTTAAGCGCCTCTCGATTGCCTTCCGCTTCTTGACTATCTACATTGTCATCACCACGCACCGTATGGATACTGGCTTCCAGAGCAGCCTTGGTAAGTCCACTTTGCTTGAGCAATTTACCTGTTTCACCTTTATCATCCGCCAAAGCCAACAAAAATAGCTCGCTGGCGATATAGGCATCGTTGCGCTTTTGTGCAAGTTTATCCGTGACATTTAAGAGATTATTCAAATCTCGAGAAATGGCCACTTCACCACTGGCATCAGACGATTTTGGCAAATTGCTGATGGCCATACTTAAGCCAGTTTTAAGCGAATTTAACTGCACACCCGCCTTTAATAAGATTGAGGCAGTGCCGCCATCCTCTTGATTTAACAGTGCCGACATTAAATGTTGCGGCTCTATCGCCGTGTTATCTGCGCCCACAGCCAAACTTTGCGCATCATTAATCGCCTGTTGAAATTTAGTCGTCAGTTTATCAAATCGCATATTGCCACCTCTTAATTATCATACAACTACTATGGGGCTAATATTAAAATTTTCAATAAGGACACGATGCATTGGCATCTTGCGCAAGGCAATGATCTACAGGCGTTCTAACTACAATTTCAACTTAGGTAAATTCGTGTTTTTTACACTCAAGTTTTACTGACTTTGGTCGATATGAATTTACTACTTAATTAAATTTACATTTTTGGAGAGTAGTTTTTTAGCTCCAATTTTATAAATTTGCATAGCTAAACAAAGACATTTAAAACAAGTGAAAAACTCAAAAAAAATAGATCAACCACCGTTCGTCCTAGATTACAAAAATAATCTAGATACGCTAATTTCAGACGAGCCCAAACTCGCCTGGCATTTGCTTAGCTCTCTACAAGGCGTTGCAATTATCGCTACGGATATAAATGGCAATGTAAATTATGCTAACGCTTACGCCAGTGAAATTTTTAACCTAAATTCAAAACAAGTAGCGGCTGGGATTGGACAATTACCCAAAGCTGTACACAAGCGAATCTTGGCTCACTTGGAAAACCCCAGTACTGATTTTGTGCTGCAATATGCACTTAAAAATGCGCTTCGCACACTCAAGGTTTTTACTTCTAGACACGCCAATTTGGCAGGTAAAGAATCTTGCTACGTACTCCACATGCACGACATAACCGATAGAGTGTGCACCGAAATACAATTACGCAAAACCGAGGCGCTATTGCGCAACCTGATCAATGCCAGCCCAGATTTTATCTGTTTCAAAGATGCAGAAAATCGTTGGATAGAGGCGAATAGTAGCAGTCTAGACTTATTCCATCTTGGTTCGCAAAATTATCAAAACAAGACCGACATTGAACTTGCTGGCATGGTGGATCCCATCTTCAAAGAAGCTTTTAGGCATTCAAAAACTACCGACGAACGCACGTGGAAATCAGAAAAAACTTTTAGAAATGAAGAAATAATTGCCCTTCCGCAAGGTGGTGAAAAAATATTGGATGTCATTAAAGTTCCTCTATTTAACGATGATGGTAGCCGCCAGGGCTTGGTAACACTGGGGCGTGATATTACAGAACGCAAGATGGCCGAGAATCATTTGCGTGACCGTAGTGCAGTTTTAGATGCGCTTATTTCTTGTGATTGGCTGTTACATTCTGCAGAATCTTGGCACACCGTTGCTTCGGCTGTATTACAACAGGTATGCCTTGCATTGCGCTTTACGCGTGCTGCCATTCTAAAAAATGCTGATGTTAAAAATAACGAACCTGAAATTACTCACAACCCAGTTCGTTCAAAAATATTACACAAATGGTCGATGCCTGGCTTCATCAATCCAGGCAGCGATCTTGAAGCCATTGACTTTAATAACGAAAATTTGAAGCGTTGGCATGATGCCCTGCAACAAGGTAACCCTGTTTTTGGTGACATCAAAGACTTGCCAAATGATGAGCGCAAAATCCTCAAGCAGCATGACACTCAATCGATTGTCATCGTACCACTTTTTTCGGAAAACGAATGGTGGGGAAACATCATCATTGAACGTTGTCATGATTTAATCAAAACTACGCCGCAAGAGCTTGGCTCTTTAATGGCAATCGGTAGATCGCTTAGCGTCGCCATTCAAAGGGAGAATACAGGCAAACGGCTACAGCAAGCGAAAATCGCTTTTGATAGCGCGACTGAAGGCATTATGATTATTGACACTAATGCCTGCATTATAGCCATTAACAAAGGCTTTACTGATATTACTGGCTTCGCAGAAGAAGAAGTTTTGGGCACTACGCCAAAAGCACTACAAACAGAAAATCACGATTTACGGCACGCCCTGTTGAATGAAGGAAAATGGTGTGGCGAAGTTTCTAATACCAGAAAAAATGGCGAAGCTTATCAAGAATGGCTCACCTTTACTGTCGTCAAAAATTCTGAGGGTAGCGTTGTCAATTATGTGGGTGTTTTTGCTGACATTACTGAGCATAAGCGTTATCAAAATCGCCTGCATGAATTGGTGAATCACGATGCTTTAACTGGCTTGCCTAATCGCCGCCTATTAAACGAGTTACTAGAGCACGCGATTAAACGTGCTGAGCGTGAAAATCATCAAATCGCACTGCTATTTATTGATTTAGATAGGTTCAAAGCGATTAACGATAGTCTTGGCCATCAAGTAGGTGACAAGTTGCTATATGAGGTATCGCGAAGAATCAGCCATGCGATGAGAGAAAGCGACGTAGTGGCGCGATTGGGCGGAGATGAATTTTTAGTCATGATGGACATGATTAACAATCAAGCAGATGCAGAGCATGTTGCACGAAAGATTATTCATGCTTTACAAATTGAATATATTATTGATGGCAAAGAAATTTTTATTAGCGCCAGTATCGGTATTTCAATATTCCCCAAAGATGGCAACGACGTTGATAGTACGATTAAAGCAGCGGACATGGCCATGTATCAGGTTAAGAATAAAGGCAAAAACAATTATTGTTTTTATTCGGCCGAGTTAAGTAAAGACGTAGTTGAGCGTTTTAACATGGAAAGCCAGCTGCGACGTGCCTTAGAACGTAATCAATTTGAAGTGTACTACCAACCTCAGGTATCACTCCTTACTGGGGATATTATTGGCGCAGAGGCGCTCATTCGCTGGAATCATCCAGAGTTGGGCCTTGTTTCACCAGCCAAGTTTATTCCTGTGGCAGAGGAAACTGGCTTAATTGTACAAATAGGCGAATGGGTGCTGCGCCAAGCCGCGTTACAAGCCACGCAATGGATTAATGATGGTAATGCCATGCAATGGATCTCTGTCAACGTATCTGGCGTGCAAGTGATGCGCGGCAGTTTTGCCGATACCGTTTATGGGATTCTTATCGAAACCGATTGCAATCCGAACTTACTGGAACTTGAAATTACCGAAAGTACAGTCATGCAAAATACTGAATACGTCATTGACACGTTCGACAGTATCAGAAAACTCGGGGTGCGATTGGCGATTGATGACTTCGGCACGGGTTATTCGTCGCTCTCCATTCTCAAACGATTGCCGCTGGATAAGATCAAGATAGATCAATCCTTTGTGCGTGGCTTACCGCATGATCAGGATGATGCAGCCATTGCTAACGCCATTAACGCGATGGCAAGTAGCTTGGGATTTGCTGTCATCGCCGAAGGTGTAGAAACCCTAGCGCAAGCGGAGTTTCTAAAAGATATGGGCTGTAAAGAAGCGCAAGGCTACCTTTACAGTAAACCAGTAACAACAACAGAATTTAGTCAATTATTAAACGCAAATAATCATAGAGGCACACAAAATGCAAACTAACCAACCCTATTTTATTGAAGTCGGTCAACTACAAATCGGTATGTACGTTCATTTAGACTTAGGTTGGATGGATCATCCATTTAGCGTAAGCAACTTTAAGCTTAAGGATGAAGAACAAATTTCTAAAATTAAAAAAATAGGTCTAAAAAAACTACGTTATGACCCAAAACGAAGTGATTGTAAACCACTACCGGCATCGACCGCAGAGCCTGTTACAGCTAAGGCTACAAAAACAGAGGCAGATGCCACTACCAGCCAACCTACAAAAGTTGTGGCTAAAACAATCGCGCTAAGAACCGAACGTTTAATACAGCTAAATCATGCTATTAATGAAAATGAAAAGAAATTCGTTATTGCAAGTGACATTGCTAGTCAAGTAACACGCAACATACTTACCGAGCCACAAGCCTCTATCGAACAAGCCAACTTATTGGTGAATGATATGGTAAATACGGCACTGATGGAAGGCGATGTTGCTATCCACGCGCTGAATGGCAATTGCTCCAGCGACGCCAACTATCAGCATTCTCTGAATGTTACTGTGCTTTCACTCATGATGACAAAATCTATCGAAATGTCTAAAGAAGACGTTCGATTACTAGGTATGGCGGCTATATTTCATGATATCGGCAAAGATGAAATTGCTAATACAGTTTTGATGAAAAAAGACCCTTTAACAAAAGCAGAGCTATTGCACCAAGAACAACATTGTGAAATTGGCGCCCGCATGGCGCAAGAAGTTGGTTTGCCGGTGCGAGTGGGTAAGATCATCTTACAGCATCATGAGCACGCGGATGGTACAGGTTATCCAAAACGCTTAATTGCTGATCACACCGATCCGCTTGCCAAATTAATCTCGCTCGCGAATGGCTTTGACAATCTTTGCAATACTATTAATCCTGCGCTTGCTAGGTCTCCATACGAGGCTCTAGCCTATATGTATGCTAATCAGCGCTCAAGATATGATGAATCACTACTCAAGCACTTAATTAGATCACTTGGAATCTACCCACCAGGCAGCATCATACACCTATCAACAGGCGCATATGCTATTGTTATTTCAGCCAATCCAAATAAACCTTTGCGTCCCTATGTTATGCTGCATGACCCTAAAGTTGATAGAGAAACGCCAACGATATTAGACTTGCGTGAAGAACCCAACATCAATATCAGTGGCTGTGTGCGAGCAAATCAACTACCACCTGACGTACTAAGTTATTTAAATCCACGCAAAAAAATCAGCTATTTTCTTGATGGGATTCCAGCAATTAACGATGATCGCCCAATTGAGTAAATCTGTGTCATGGTTTTACCTCAGTTTCATCCCAGCTACGCCCTTCGTCGCTAGAAGCTGCCTGCATTGTGCTTTTAATACCATTTTCTAATTGTTGCCAAGTGATAACAATATTTTGGCCATCTAACTTAAATTGTGCATCCATTGGTGCGAGTTTGGTAAAACGTTTAGGTAGGCTTGATACCCAAGCTTCGCCATCCATTCGTGCATAAAAAAGACCTGCTGGTTCTGACCAAAACAAATGCCATCCCCAGTACTTGTCAGCTCCCCCACCTTGTTTAAAAGCTAAAGGTTGAAAATAGCAACCTGTTACGCCTGTGCCATGCCCAAAAGTCACCTGCCTAATATCAGTTGGTGCATTTGGTTTTAACTCCACAATGACCAAGTCTTGCTTTTTGTCAGCAAAACTATGCTGCTTAAAAATATATTCAACTGTCAATCCATCACTCAAAACCCTACTGGTTTCAAGTGATGGGCAACTATCTTCTGCGTATGCATTACATACAAATAGGCAACCTAAAATTAAGATTAATAGCTTTCTCATAAGCCTTATTTTACTTGGAATATTTTAAAACTGCTTGTTTAATCCAAATGCCACCGACCAACTTGGGGTAAGTTGTGCACCATTCACGTATTGATAAATTGGTTTTTGTAAAAAGCCATAAATGCTGGTACCAGCAGCCACGCGATAACTCATGCCAGGACTTAAACTGACAGAATATCCGCCAGAATTCGCAGGCTCTGCATTGGCGCCGCTATCTCGAGATTTGTGCTGTAGATTAAGTTGTAGCATCAAGCTTAAATCGGGCGTTGCTCTATAGCTCATGCCCAAATCTGCAGTTAATTTGGTACCTGGTTTATAGCCATTGCGATCACTCACCGTTTGCTGCCACATTCCCTGCACAAACGAGGCGACATTGCCATCGTGACGGTTGTAATAAGCGCCTAAAAGCGTATCTACACTGCCAGTGCCGGGTTGCAGCATGCGTTCTGCTGCTTCCTCACTATTTTTTTCGTGGGTACTGCCAGTAGGTAATTTCAAGCCAAAGCGCAAACCAGCATTGCTATCTTTTTGAGCATAAAACCGGTACCGCCCGATAGCTTGTATATCGCCAATGCCAGAAAAACTCCAGCTTTCTCTTTCTGGGTTGATGCCACCAGCGCCATCATCCGCATTAAATATGTGACTATGTGAACGGCTCAGGAATGGCAATTTAAACGTTATGCCCCAATCAGGGTCGACATTCCAATCCAGCGTTGCAAGTAGGTTACGATTAATTGTGCGCACTTCATCGTGCTCATTTACCTCACCCGCTGGGCCTACCTTGTGTGAGCCACTACGCAGTTGGTCAAGGTCGATATACTCCGCACGCAAATCAACTCGCACACCAGGCTTGCTGGCAACGCCCTGTGCATCCCAATCTGTACTTAAATTACAAAATGCTCCGCCACAACTTGCTTGTGCAATGAGTGGAAAAAACCATAGGCATACTGCCAATGTTAGAATCTTTTTCATGAAAATCCCCTAAAATATGAGCGTAAAAATACACGCAATAAGTCTATGCATTTCATTGAAATATCAGTGAAATGCGCTTAACGAATTTTTTAGAGCCTAGGTGGGGCTTGGCTTGGGGGTGAGACGTAAGTACGAGAAACTACAACTGGCGCAGCATACTCAGCTGCCTTTTGAGCTGTCAGCTCTAATAGTGCGATAATCTCAGCATATTTTGGTGTTAAATCAGTCGCAAAGGTTTGGTTTGCACAAAATGGGCAATGCTCAAGGTGCACATCTAAACTTTTGGGAGCTTGTGACTTATTAATCGCAAACTCAGTCGCCAAGTGTCTGCCTTGAGTGGTAACAACTTGAATTACAACTTTGTTGCCCGTGCTACTACAAACTTCCTGAAAGAAATTTTTGCTATTATCTTGCGATGCCAAAGCATGCGATATGCTGGGAGCAAGCGAGGCAAAGACTATCGCAAACAAGGCGATTTTATGCATCAGCTTAAATAATTTTTTCGACAACATGCACGTATTGTAGCGTTAATTAGGTAAAATTCAATGGCCCGCTTGGGTCAAAAAATTCCACATCACTTTAGGGTATAACATGGCCGGTAGTTTATTAGCTCTTTTAGATG
>JANYCB010000102.1 GCA_025360485.1 Methylotenera sp.
CCATACTCGTTCAGCTCGTGCTTAACGCTTTGCTTTAGCTCAACTGGCTTGATGCCAAAATTTTCGCCCATATAGTTCGCTTCAAATTGCGTAATTGGCACTGAAACATGGCAGCAATGCCCGCAACCGCGAGCGCAGGCGGCAAATTTACCCGCATGGTCAAAAATCTGGTCGGCCGTATTCAGCACTTCTTTTAACCGAATTACCGGCCGCGCGCTGATTTGCGTGATGCGCTTTGGCAAAGAAACCACGTGCGCTTTTAGCTCTGGAGACACCGTATTAAAAAACTCATCTAATTTGGCGTCCGCAAATATGCGTGTTTGTTCAGGCGTGCGGGTGGTCATTTTGCTGGTTGTCATTTTGAAAGCCGAACCAATTCGTCCAATTTTTGTTTAGCCAAGCCGCTATCAATCACTTGTGCAGCATGCTCAATACCCGCATGGATACTGGTCTGCAGTCCTGCAACATAAATCGCCGCACCAGCGTTTAGCAGCACGATTTCACGCGCCGCGCTTTGTGTACCAGCGCCCGCCTTGCCATCCAACACATCTAAAATCATGGCCTTAGATTGCTCGGGATTTTCTACGCGTATGCTTTTTAAAGCATGTATTTTCAAACCAAATTGCGCTGGGTTGAGTGTATATTCACTGATTTTTCCGTCTTTCAATTCCGCCACATAAGTGTCGCCAGTAAACGAGATTTCATCTAATCCGTCCGCACCGTGAACGACCAAAACGTGCTTAGCGCCTAGATTTTGCAACACTTTGGCGAGCTTCAATGTTAAATCTTTGCTAAATACGCCCATAACCTGACACTTTGCATTGGCGGGGTTGGTAAGCGGTCCAAGCAAGTTAAAAATGGTGCGCACACCAAGCTCGCGACGCACTGGCGCAGCGTGTCTCATGGCGCTGTGATGATTTGGTGCAAACATAAAGCCAATGCCAATTTCATTGATGCACTTAGCCACTTGCTCAGGTGTTAAATTCACGTCTACACCTAGCGCTTCTAATACATCGGCACTGCCACAAGTGCTGGATACAGAACGCCCGCCATGCTTAGCGACTTTTGCACCCGCTGCCGCCGCAACAAACGCCGAAACCGTAGAAACATTAAAGGTTTGAATGCCATCACCCCCCGTGCCGCACGTGTCAATTAAATGTGCTTGGTCGCTTATCTCAACCTTAGATGAAAGAGCGCGCATGACGGTTGCCGCGGCGGTGATTTCATCGATACTTTCACCCTTCACCTTAAGTGCGACAATAAAACCTGCGATTTGCGCATGCGTGAGCTCTCCGCCCATCACTTGTTGCATAAGCGACAGCATATCGGCATAACTTAAATCTTGGCCAGCCAAAACCTGCTCTAAGGCTTGTTTATACTTTGTTAACGGCATTGCACTTAATAGGCCTTCAAAAAGTTGTTGAGCAAATCATGTCCGTGCTCGGTGAGAATAGATTCAGGGTGAAACTGCACGCCCTCTACCGCCAATGTTTTGTGCTTCACCCCCATAATCTCGCCGTCATCTGTCCAAGCGGTGATCTCCAGGCAATCGGGAATGCTTTCTCGCTCAATCACCAGCGAGTGATAGCGCGTAGCCGTGTATGGATTGGGCAAATCCTTAAATACACCGATATTCTTATGGTGAATA
This sequence comes from Methylotenera sp., assembly GCA_025360485.1. Lineage (GTDB taxonomy): Bacteria > Pseudomonadota > Gammaproteobacteria > Burkholderiales > Methylophilaceae > Methylotenera_A. Next base: position 1,649 of record JANYCB010000102.1, read on the forward strand.
AGCGAAGTTTTACCGTGCATGAGTTGCTTGGCGTGAACAATCTTGCCGCCAAAGGCTTGGCCGATACTTTGATGCCCCAAACATACTCCTAGCAGCGGAATTTTGCCTGCGAATTCATGAATCAGCGGTACGCTAATCCCTGCCTCATTCGGCGTACATGGGCCTGGAGAAATCACGATATGTCGTGGTTTAAGTTCGGCGATTTTTTTAAGGTCAATTTCGTCATTTCTATAAACCTGCACGTCTTGCCCTAGCTCGCCGAAATACTGCACCAAGTTATAGGTAAAAGAGTCGTAATTATCTATCATTAGTAACATTTTATTGATCTCCTTTACTGTCTAAATCATTAGTATCAAGACCTGCTTGCACCAACTCTGCGGCACGCAGCACAGCTTTGGCTTTGTTTTGCGTCTCATCCCATTCGGATTGCGGCACGGAATCAGCCACAATGCCTGCTCCTGCCTGCACATAGAGCATATTATCTTTAATCACACCAGTGCGAATCGCAATCGCCACATCCATATCACCATTAAAGCCCAAATATCCTACCGCGCCTGCGTAGATGCCGCGTTTAGTGAGTTCTAGCTCGTCGATAATCTCCATGGCGCGCACTTTAGCAGCACCAGAAACCGTGCCTGCTGGGAACGTTGCTTTGAGCACATCTATCGCATCCAATCCCAGTTTCAGCTTACCTTCTACGTTACTCACTATATGCATCACGTGTGAATAACGCTCAATTATCATCTTATCAGTGACGGCGACGGTACTTTCCACCGCAACACGGCCTACATCATTGCGACCCAAATCAATTAGCATCACATGTTCGGCACATTCTTTGGGGTCGGCTAATAATTCTGTAGCTAAGGCCAAATCTTGCTCCCGTGTTTTGCCGCGCGGGCGCGTCCCTGCAATTGGCCGTGACGTGACCACGCTATCATCTAGCCGCACCAAAATCTCTGGTGAAGCGCCAACCACATGGTGATCTCCCATATCGTAATAAAACATATAGGGCGATGGGTTTAAGCTGCGGAGCGCGCGGTACAAGGATAGCGGAGGCGCGGTAAATTTTTGCGACATGCGCTGCGAAAGTACCACTTGCATAATATCGCCATCAAAGATGTAGCGTTTAGCTTTTTCTACTGCTGCTTTGAAGTTAGCTTCGCCAAACTCAGAGCTGGCTTGCGTTTTTGCAGTGGGTTCAGAAGTTGGAATCGCTACTGTTTTGCGCAATTTTGCGACTAAGTCGTTCAAGCGACCGCGCGCATTTTCATACGCATTTGTATCAGAAGGATTTGCATAAATGATGAAATACAATTTGCCGCTTAGATTATCCACTACCGCGATTTCTTCGGAAACCATCAGCAATACATCAGGCGTGCCAATTGCATCAGGCTTACTTGTGTGAGCCAATCGCTTTTCAATATAGCGGATAGTTTCGTAGCCAAAATACCCTGCCAAACCTCCTGTAAAACGCGGCAAACCCTCGTATGGTGGCGTTTTGAAACGCGCTTGAAATAATTTTACAAAATCTAGCGCATTGGTATTTTCATGCTTTTCTACTACTTTGTCTTCTTGCAAAACTTGCACTGTAAAACCATTTGCAACGATGCGTGTTTGGGCGGGCAAGCCAATAATGGAATAGCGACCAAAACGCTCGCCACCCTGCACGCTTTCGAGCAAATATGAGAACGGTTGGTTGGCAAGCTTGAGGTAAAGTGAAAGCGGCGTATCGAGATCGGCAAACGTCTCTAACACCAGCGGAATGCGGTTGTAGCCCTTGGCCGCCAACGCATTAAATTCAGTTTTGTTAATTGTCGTAAACATATTGATTCCTAATTTTCTATTTTATTGCGGCTATTTTGCCGCCAGTTTGGCCTGGCTTTTTTATGCATATTTGCCAGACAAGCGTGTTCTTAGCTTCGCCAATAACCAAGCGAATAGCCACGCCAACTGTGAAAATTATTGTTCAAAAAAATCATTCTGTTTACTTAAAATTAAGACTCTTAAATTAAAATGTCTACCAACTCAGTTAAATTATTAATCGTTGCATCTACTTGTGAAACATCAATCGGCTTACCTTGATTATAGCCATACGGCACGGTCACAATAAAACATCCCGCAGCATGCGCAGCCGCAATATCGGTTGCAGAATCCCCTACCAACATCGCCTCATACTCGGGCACATCGAATTTTGCACAAATGTGCTGCAATTGTATAGGGTCTGGCTTCTTTTTATGTAAAGTATCGCCAGAAACCACTAATTCAAAAAAATCAGCCAATCCGCTTTTTTTCAGCAATGGCAAAGTAAACTCTTCTGGTTTATTAGTGACACAGGCTAGCCTGAAGCCCTTATTCTGTATGGCGTGCAGCCCATCTATTACACCATCGTAGGGCTTACTTTCGGCAGCATTTTTTGCATAATGTGCAAAAAACAAATACTCGGCCTGATCAAATAACGCGCCATCAGGCTCAACATTAATTTGCCCCGTTAAACAACGCTTAATCAAAATAATCGCACCTTCGCCAATATAGCTTTCCACTTGGCTATAAGGCAAGGTATCCCTGCCCAAGTCCGTCAACATTAAATTAGCTGCTGCTGCAATTTCAGGCGCGGTATGTAGCAAGGTGCCGTCAAGATCAATCATGACGGCCCTGACTTTAAATTTCAAGCCATTAAATTTTAAGTCGTCAGTTTGGCTCAATTGCTTTAACTATATGTTTAAACGCTAGCTAATGAAGCACGCAATTCTGAAACAATCGTGTTGTAGCGATTTTTATCGGTATCCTTACCTTGCGTAAATATTGCATTGCCCGCCACAAACGTATCTGCGCCCGCTTTGGCGATTTCGGCAATATTTTGTGCATTCACGCCACCGTCAACTTCAAGCCAAATTTCACGACCAGTGGCTTTAGTATATGCATCAATTTTTGCACGTGCGAGGCGCAATTTATTCAACGTTTCTGGAATGAATTTTTGCCCACCAAAACCTGGATTCACTGACATCAACAACACCATATCCACTTTATCCATCACGTGGTCAAGATAGTGTAATGACGTGGCTGGGTTAAATACCAAGCCCGACTTACAACCTAAATCGCGCACCATGGCCAAGCTACGGTCAATATGCTCAGAAGCTTCTGGGTGAAAAGTAATAATATTCGCGCCAGCTTTGGCGAAATCAGGAATAATGCGATCCACAGGTTTTACCATCAAATGCACGTCGATAATGCCGCCTACACGCTTGGCAGTTTCTTTAATCGCTTCGCAAACCAAAGGCCCAATGGTCAGGTTTGGCACATAGTGATTATCCATCACATCAAAATGCACGAGGTCGGTGCCAGATGAAATGACATCATCAATCTCTTGTCCAAGCTTGGCAAAGTTGGCCGATAAAATACTCGGGGCAATTCTATAAGTTTTACTCATGGCTAAATTCCAATTCCGTCTAAATTAATGGCTAAACCGTTATTTTAGCGCGATTTTACTGTTTTTAGAAATCAGCCTTGCTTAACATAAGCCAATACGCGAAAATTACGTTATGCAATTATTTACCATTGGCGTGAATCATACTACTGCGCCTATTTCTATCCGTGAAAATGTGGCGTTTAACGACGACAATTTACGCCACGCGCTCAGTGATTTAACCGCGCGAAATGCGGCTGAGGCGGCTATTTTGTCTACTTGTAATCGCACTGAAATCTATGTTCAATCAGCTAATGCTGAACCTATTGTGCATTGGCTGGCCAATTATCATAGGCTCGATATCGGCAAAGTTCAGCCTTACACTTACACACTCAGCAATCAAGAAGCTGTCAAACATGCGTTCCGTGTAGCTTCCGGCCTTGATAGCATGGTGCTGGGCGAACCGCAAATTTTAGGGCAGTTCAAACAATCAGTCAAAATCGCACAAGACGCTGGCACGCTGGGCACCTTGCTACATAAGCTTTTTCAGCGCACGTTCGAAGTCGCCAAAGAAGTACGCACCAATACGGATATTGGTGGCAGCTCAATTTCGATGGCCGCTGCCGCGGTGAAATTGGCGCAACGCATTTTTGGCGATATTCGAGATCAAAAAGTATTGTTTATTGGCGCTGGCGAGATGATTGAGTTGTGTGCCGACCATTTTGCCACGCAAAAACCAAAAAGCATGACGGTTGCAAATCGTACGCTTGAGCGCGGTACTGATTTAGCCGAGAAAATTGGCGGCCAAGCCATATTACTGAATGATTTACCCAGTCGCCTTGCTGAGTTCGATATTGTTATCACCAGTACCGCCAGCCAATTGCCGATTGTCGGCCTTGGCATGGTGGAGCGCGCGATTAAAGCACGTCGGCATCGGCCAATTTTTATGGTCGATTTGGCCGTACCGCGAGATATAGAGCCAGAAGTGGCGCAGTTAGATGACGTATTTTTATACACTGTAGATGACCTCGCGCAAGTAGTAAGCGATGGCATGGAAAACCGCCAAGCCGCCGCTATCGACGCTGAGACTATTGTTACTGCACGCGTAGAAATTTTTATGCAATGGCTTAAAAAGCGCGATGCCGTACCAACAATTAAAGCCTTGCGCGACCAAGCAGAAAGTACGCGCCAAGCCGAGCTAGAAAAAGCGCTTAAACTCATTCAAAAGGGCGAAAGCCCTGAAAAAGCGCTGGAAGCCTTAAGTAACGCGCTGACCAATAAATTTTTACACGCCCCCAGCCACGCGCTCAACCAAGCGCACGGCGACGAACACACAAGACTCGAAAATATCTTAAAACAGCTCTATCAAATAAAAAACTAAGCACACAAATGAAACCCAGCATGATTAAAAAGCTCGCCACTTTGAGCGAGCGTTTGGAAGAGTTAAATCGCCTGATGAGTAGCGAGGGCGCAACCAACAACATGGATGCTTATAGAAAGCTAACGCAGGAGCACGCGGAAATTACACCAATTGTTGAGCAATATCACGTGTTTGAGCAAGCTGAAGCCGATGTCAATGAAGCGCAAAAAATGTTGAGTGACCCCGACATGAAAGAGTTTGCGCAGGAGGAAATTGAATCGGGCAAAGCCAAATTAGAAACCGTGGAAGCCGAGTTACAAAAACTTTTACTGCCGAAAGACCCGAACGACGATAAAAACATCTTCTTGGAAATCCGCGCCGGTACTGGCGGCGATGAATCCGGCTTATTTGCAGGCGATTTATTTCGCATGTATTCACGCTACGCGGAGCGCCAAAAATGGAAAGTCGAGATTATGTCGGCCAATGAAAGTGAAGTGGGTGGCTACAAAGAAATCATCGCCAAAATCGAAGGTTATGGCGCGTATTCCAAGTTGAAGTTTGAATCTGGTGGGCACAGAGTGCAACGCGTGCCGGATACCGAAACACAAGGCCGCATCCATACCAGTGCCTGTACCGTCGCGGTGCTGCCGGAAGCCGATGAGATTAACGACGTGGTGATTAACCCCGCCGATATTCGCATTGACACGTTTAGAGC
>JANYCB010000108.1 GCA_025360485.1 Methylotenera sp.
ATAACTCCGCATACGAAATTTGAAGCGGAAGTTTATGTATTGTCTAAAGAAGAAGGTGGACGACATACGCCGTTTTTGAAAGGCTATAGACCGCAGTTTTATTTTAGAACGACAGACGTAACGGGTGAAGTGATATTGCCAGAAGGCGTAGAAATGGTCATGCCTGGCGACAACATCAAATTGGTGATTCATTTAATTGCGCCGATTGCGATGGAAGATGGTGTTCGTTTTGCGATTCGTGAAGGTGGTCGTACTGTAGGTGCTGGTGTGGTGGCTAAAGTTATTGCGTAATTAAACATATAAAACAGCAGGCTGCTTTTTTAATAAAAATCACCTGCCGTTTCGCTCTTTAAAGGAAAAGTAAATGGCAGCTCAAAAAATTCGTATTCGCTTGAAAGCTTTTGATTATCGCTTGATTGATCAATCCGCTCAAGAAATCGTAGAAACAGCAAAACGCACAGGCGCAGTGGTTAAAGGCCCAGTGCCGTTGCCAACACGTATTGAACGTTTTGATATTTTGCGTTCACCGCATGTAAACAAAACATCACGTGATCAGTTTGAGATTCGTACCCATCAACGCTTGATGGATATTGTGGACCCAACGGATAAAACGGTAGATGCATTAATGAAGTTGGATCTACCAGCGGGCGTAGATGTTGAAATTAAACTGTAATTTTATGTAGTAAATTTTAGTGTAAAAGCTAAAAGGTGGTTGTAAAGAAAAGCAGAGTTCGGTATAATCCGCGCTCTTTCACAGAAGTCGGTCAATTGTAATCGACTTCTTTAACTAAAAATAAGGATACGATCATGAGCTTAGGGCTTATTGGTCGCAAGGTGGGGATGACCCGCGTATTTACCGATGATGGCGCAAGCATCCCGGTAACTGTGCTGGAAGTTATTCCTAACCGTGTGACACAGATCAAGACAGTCGCGAGCGATGGCTATACAGGCCTTCAAGTTGCTCACGGCACGCGTCGTGCTAGCCGCATCAACAAAGCGCTTACTGGGCATTATGCCAAAGCGGGCGTTGCTGCAGGTGCTGGTATCAAAGAATTCAATGTTACTGCTGATGTTTTGTCTGCCTATCAAGTTGGCGGCAATGTGACAGTGGAAATTTTCTCTGTCGGTCAAATGGTAGACGTAACAGGAACCTCGATTGGTAAGGGTTTTGCTGGCGCGATTAAACGCCACCACTTTAAGTCTAACCGCGCATCGCACGGTAACTCAAAATCACATAACGTACCTGGCTCAATCGGTATGGCGCAAGATCCAGGCCGAGTATTCCCTGGTAAGCGCATGCCTGGCCATTTGGGTGACACGACAGTAACTACGCAAAACCTAGAAATCGTGCGTGTAGATGCTGAGCGTAATTTGTTGCTAATTAAAGGCGCAATTCCTGGCTCTAAAGGCGGTGACGTTGTCGTGCGCCCCGCCATTAAAGCCAAGCTCCAGAAAGTAAGGGGCTAATCATGGAAATTAAATTAATCGATAACAATGGTAAAGCGGCTAAAAAAGGCGTTTCTGTATCAGAGGTGACTTTTGGTCGCGAGTTTAACGAAGCCTTGGTGCATCAAGTGGTTGTAGCGTACATGGCGAATGCCCGTACTGCAACTCGCCAACAAAAAGGCCGCGATACAGTAGCGCATACCACGCACAAACCATACGCGCAAAAAGGTACTGGTAATGCGCGTGCAGGTATGAGTTCAAGCCCGATTTGGCGTGGAGGCGGTCGCGCTTTCCCAAATTCACCTAATGAAAATTTCAGCCACAAAGTAAACCGTAAGGCTTACCGCGCTGGTATGCAAACCATTTTGTCTGAACTTGTTCGTCAAGATCGTATTGCTGTAGTAGAAGACTTTAAAATCGCAACGCCTAAAACCAAACAGTTCGTTGAAAAAATCAAAAGCTTAGGTTATGCCGATGGCGTGTTAATCCTCACGGATGGTTTTGATGAGAATTTGTACTTGTCATCACGCAATTTAATCAATGTCATGGTGGTTGAAGCGCAATATGCTGACCCAGTCAGTTTGGTGCGTTTTTCTAAAGTATTGGCTACCGCTGGTGCAGTGAAGAAACTTGAGGAGATGCTAGCATGATGAGCGCTATTACGAAATCTCAAGATCGTTTATTACAAGTGATTTTAGCACCACAAATTACCGAAAAAGCGACTTATATTGCTGATAAACATCAGCAAATCGCTTTTAAAGTTCGCACCGATGCAACTAAACCAGAAATTAAAGCAGCAGTTGAGCTTGTTTTCAAGGTGGAAGTTGAAAAAGTTGCTGTGATTAACGTAGGTGGTAAAACTAAGCGCGCTGGCAAAAGTATGGGCAAGCGTAAAGACTGGAAAAAAGCGTATGTCAGCTTGAAACCAGGCCAAGAAATTAACTTCGCAGCGGGCGAATAAGGAGAGAAGATATGGCATTAGTAAAAGTCAAACCAAC
>JANYCB010000148.1 GCA_025360485.1 Methylotenera sp.
GAAAGACTAAGAACTTTTACTAAAATAGGTCCAATAATTGGCACTAATGTAATAACACCTAACAGCCACGCAAATACATGAGAAAGCCCTGCAAATATCAACACACCCGTGGTGACTGCTTTGGCGTGCCAGCCAAAATGCCAAGCTGCAATGGTAACGCCTGCAAGCAGAACACCTAGTGGCAACATAATTTTCCACGCGCCACGCTTAGAAGGCGGCGTGATTGCTTCTTCACTGAATACTTTAGGGATTTCTGGTAAGTGCGGCTTCATCACTAAAAATTAGGCATTATTCTGCAAGCTCAGCAATTGGAATGATCTTTTTCACTTTTCCGTCATGCAAGGTTTCTAACGCGGCTTTGTATTCCGTCATTTGATCGAAGTTTAAATATTTGTAAATATTGGCTACGTCGCTCAGCTTGGTGCCGACAGTTTCCATATATTCTGCATGACTTGGCATGCGGCCTAATTTGGCACACACTGCCGCCAACTCGGCTGAACCCAGGTAAACACGGGCATCACGGCCCATGCGGTTATCAAAGTTGCGGGTAGAAGTTGAGAATACCGTCGCTTTATCAGCCACACGCGCTTGGTTGCCCATACACAACGAGCAACCTGGAATTTCCGTGCGTGCACCGGCAATACCAAATACCGAATAGACACCTTCATCACGCAATTGTGCCTCATCCATACGCGTCGGAGGCGCAATCCAAAGCCTCGTCGGGATGCCGCCTGTGCCTTCCAATACCTTGGCAGCGGCGCGGTAATGACCGATATTGGTCATACAACTGCCAATAAATACCTCATCAATCTTGTCGCCTGTCACTTCAGACATTGGCTTAATATCGTCAGGGTCATTCGGACAAGCCACCAGAGGCTCTTTTATTGTGTTTAAATCTATTTCAATTACATGCGCATACTCCGCATCTGCGTCGGGCTGTAATAACTCGGGATTTGACAGCCAGGCTTGCATGTTTTCAATACGACGTTGCAAAGTGCGCGCATCTTCGTAGCCGTGTTCGATCATGTTTTGCATCAGCACAATATTGGAATTCAAAAATTCTATCACCGGCGCTTTATCTAAAAGTACCGTACAACCATTGGCAGAACGCTCAGCAGAAGCATCGGCAAATTCAAATGCTTGCTCTACTTTTAAATCGGGCAAACCTTCAATCTCTAAAATGCGGCCGTTAAATACATTCTTTTTGCCCGTTTTGCCAACCGTTAACGTGCCCTCTTTTATCGCCGCATAGGGAATTGCATTCACCAAATCGCGTAACGTAACACCTGGTTGCATCTTGCCTGTAAAGCGCACCAATACTGATTCCGGCATATCGAGCGGCATCGCGCCTGTAGCCGCAGCAAACGCCACCAAACCAGAACCCGCAGGAAAGCTAATGCCTATCGGGAAACGTGTGTGTGAATCGCCACCAGTACCAATAGTGTCGGGTAGTATCATACGATTGATCCACGAATGGATGATGCCATCACCCGGTCTGAGGGTCACTCCGCCACGGCTGGACATAAACTCAGGCAACTCATGTTGTAACTTAATATCTACAGGTTTTGGGTAAGCTGCGGTGTGGCAAAAACTTTGCATGACCAAATCGCTACTAAAGCCCAAGCAAGCAAGCTCTTTCAGCTCATCGCGTGTCATTCCGCCCGTGGTGTCTTGCGAGCCGACAGTGGTTGCTTTTGGCTCGCAATAAGTACCAGGGCGAACACCTATATTTTCAGCCAAGCCACAGGCGCAACCAACCATTTTTTGCGCAAGTGTAAAGCCTTTAGTTGATACAATTTCTGGTGTTGCCTTAATGAAAATTTGAGTTTCTGCCAATCCCAAGGTTTTGCGCGCATTCGCCGTTAAGCCGCGACCAATAATCAGCGGAATACGGCCTCCTGCGCGCACTTCATCTGGCATGGTGACTGGATTTAAGGTGAAGGTTGAAATTGTTTCCCCTGCCTCATTCAATATTTTACCTTCGTAAGGCTTGATAATAATGACATCACCCGTTTTCATTTTTGAAACATCGCATTGAATTGGCAATGCCCCAGAATCTTCAGCAGTATTAAAGAAAATCGGGGCAATTTTTCCGCCTAAAATTACACCACCAGTGCGTTTATTGGGAATATTTGGAATGTCATTGCCCATAAACCATTGCACCGAATTAATCGCCGACTTACGCGACGAGCCAGTGCCGACAATATCGCCGACATATGCCAACGGCAACCCTTTGCCTTTGAGTTTTTCAATTAACTGCAAGCCATCTGGCAATTTATTTACCAACATGGCTTTTGCGTGCAGTGGAATATCGGGGCGGCTCCACGCTTCTTGCGCAGGACTTAAATCATCGGTATTGGTCTCGCCATCTACCTTGAACACCACCATTTTGATTTCATTTGCTAACACTGGTTTAGCACTAAACCATTCCGCATTCGCCCAAGATTCCATGAGTTTTTTTGCATGTGCGTTACCTGCTTTCATCAATACATCGACATCGTGAAACGCGTCAAACATCAAAATAGTCGTGCTGAGCGCAATCACAGCATGCGCTGCCATTGGCGTTTCGAGCAAGGCCACAAGCGCCTGTACGTTGTAACCACCCAACATCGTACCTAAAAGCTGCACGGCTTTTTCAGAAGTCAACAATGGTGATTTTGCAGTACCTTTAGCGATGTCGGCCAAAAATGCGGCCTTCACATAGGCCGACTGATCCACACCTGCTGGCGTGCGATTTTCGAGTAAATCAACCAGTAAATTCTCTTCGCCTTTTGGCGGGTTTTTCAGCAGCTCTACCAGAGAAGCCACTTGTTCTGCAGTTAGCGGCAATGGCGGTAGTTTAATTTCGGCACGTTCTTGCACGTGTGTTTGGTAAGCTTTTAACATTTATCTACTCTTTACAAAATACTTTAAAAAATTCAATTAGTTACTTCTGTCCGAATACAGCTCTTTTACGAATGGCGCATGGCAACTACTGCCTTGCGAGTGCAACTCCCATCTACCCAGCAAGTCTTTTTCGAAGCCCTTGCCGTGTTTTAATTCCAAAAACGCACGCACTTCTAACACATCAGCGAAGCCATTTTTGTCAGAATCCATCGCTACAATATTCTCCTCTACCGTAGGACCAGTGTATTTCTCAGTAAGATAGCCCAATAAGTCTTCCGCTCTTGCTGCAGAAGCAGTCAATAACAAACAAATTAAGGCAATTTTAGGGTTATTCATATCGTGTGAATTATGACTGATATTTAAACAGAAAGTGCAAATTAACAATGTAAACTAAGGCGCGGGATAAATTTCAATCGTTTGATGCTTAGCAATCTTATCTTTCCATTCTGCAGGGCCCGTTTTATGCACCGATTCGCCACTAGCGCTCACCGCCACCGTCACAGGCATATCCACCACATCAAATTCATAAATCGCTTCCATGCCTAAATCGGCAAACGCAATCACGCGCGATTTTTTAATCGCCTTACTCACTAAATACGCCGCGCCACCCACTGCCATTAAATACACCGATTTGTGTTTTTTAATAACGGCTAAAGCCTCATCACCACGCTCCGCCTTGCCGATAGAGCCCAATAGGCCAGTATTTAGCATAGTTTCAGTATAATCATCCATCCGGGTTGCGGTGGTAGGGCCTGCTGGGCCGACCGCTTCATCACGCACCGCATCAACGGGGCCAACGTAATAAATAAATTTATTGGTAAAGTCTACAGGCAACTTCTCGCCTTTAGCCAACAAACCTGCAATACGTTTATGCGCAGCATCGCGGCCCGTGAGAATTTTGCCTGTTAATAAAAGTGTTTCACCTGCTTGCCAAGTGGCAATATCTGCCTTAGTTAGATTGTCTACATTCACACGCTTTGCTGCAGCACTTGGCGCCCAATGTACATCTGGGTAAGTGCTTAAATCTGGCGGCGTCAATTCTGCCGTACCACTACCATCCAATACAAAATGCACATGTCGCGTAGCTGCACAATTTGGGATTATCGCCACTGGCAAACTCGCAGCATGGGTTGGATAATCCAAAATCTTTACGTCTAGGACTGTTGTCAGACCGCCCAAGCCTTGCGCACCAATACCCAAATTATTTACTTTCTCAAAAATCTCAAGCCGCAATTCTTCAATTCTATTGCTTGCGCCCTTTTGTTTAAGTTCGTGCATATTA
>JANYCB010000026.1 GCA_025360485.1 Methylotenera sp.
CACTTTGGTAATATAAAACATGCCATCGATGCGCACTAGATTTTCACGCCACACAGTAGCGGTAACCTCAGTTAGCTTTTCTTGAATCAAATATTGCAAGCACCAATAACGCTCCATGCGCGTCTGAAACTCGCTATAAGCATTATAGGTTTGATCAAAATTGCGAATAATCACATTCAACTGACCATTCGCCGCGTTATAAGGTGCAGGCTGTGCTTTCAACATAGCAATCAGCTGGCGCTGATTAATCACATCTACCGCGCGGCGCAACGGTGATGTGCACCAAGCATACTGCGCGACGCCCAAGCCCTGATGAGGCTCTGCAGTAGAGGTCATAAATACTTTGCCGCCCGTTTGTGCACGATAAATGCCTGCGATACCAGCTTCTTTCAACAATCCACCCCAGTGACTATTGGCGTAAATCATCCACTCTGCCACCAACTTGTCCATCGGCGAGCCACGTTCGCGCGGCACGATGCTGACAATGCCATCATTAACGTAAAAATTGTAATCCATCTGCGGCGCACGGTTTGGGTCGTATTTGCCACGCGCTTTTTCTAAGCTTTCGGCAAATTCAAATAGCGCCTTAAGCCTTGCCCAATAGGGATGACCACTGTCTTTAGTTAACGTATTTTCGTTAAAAAATGGCTCTAATTCGTCATGTCGCAGATTGTCTGCAATCTTAATTTTTTCAAGTTTTGTTTCCGTTGCCACAATCTCAAATTCTGGTGTCATTTCCACATATAAACTCAACGCTGGCTTGATTTCCCCAGTGTCCAAACTAAACGGCTTCACCACATTATCTGGCAACATGGTAATTTTATTGCCTGGCATATACACGGTAGATAGACGCGATAATATAATGGCATCCAATGGTGTTTCGGGTTGCACGCCTAAGGCTGGCGCTGCAATATGAATACCGACACGCGTGTTGCCGTTGGGCAAATTTTCCAAACTAAACGCGTCGTCAATTTCTGTCGTCGTTGCGTCATCAATGCTAAAACATTCAACTTTTGCCAACGGTAAATCACTAGGTATTTCAGGCAAATCGTATACAGGGAAATCCGCGCCATCACTAAACATCTCGCGCAAAAATGCGCCCAAGTGGTAATCGTGCGCGTTTTTAATCAGGCCGCAATCATGCATCACCGTGAGTGCTAACCTGCCAGAGGATTGCGCCGCTTCGTCAATCGCCTTCCATTCCAGACTGTTCTTATCTGGGTTATAGATAAGGCTGTCCGCCTTGCTAGCAAAGCCTTCTGGCAATTCTTTGTTATTGAGTTTAGCCACCCAAGTCGCCATTTGTTCGGCCTGTATTTTTTTTCGTTCTACCGCAGCAAGTGCAAGCTTAAGCGTCTCGGCAGGCGCGGCTTTATAGCGCCCTTTGCCCTTACGGTAAAAATACATTGGAGCACTATGGAGTTTAATTGCGGTGGCTGCAGCTTCGATTGGGCTTGGTTTTTTGCCATAATAATCAGCGGCTAATTCTTCAAACCCAAATTCAGGCTCGCCGCAACATTCCCACAAAAAGTCAATTTCCAATTTAGCTGCTTCGCTAGAGGCTGCATCCATAAAGCCTTCCAGAGCAGCATCAAATTGAAGTAAAACTGCGTTAGTTTTGATTTTAGAACGCTTGCCAGTGGCTGATTCCACTTGCATTGAGCCTGGATTTTCCGCCATTACAAAGGCCACCTTAAAATGGCCTTCTTCTTCGTAAAAAATATTCATAGCCGCTATTTTACATGGCTTTGTCGAAGGCTCTGCTAAAATACTGTGATGGACAAACGTATTCCCGTTACATTACTCACTGGCTTCTTGGGTTCTGGAAAAACAACATTACTCAATCATCTGCTTAGCCAACCAGCAATGAAAGATAGTGCGGTAATTATTAATGAATTGGGCGAAGCTGGACTAGACCATATTCTGGCGACGCAAGTCGATAGCGAACATATCGCTGACAATACCGTATTGCTTAGCTCTGGCTGTGTGTGCTGCACACTAAAAAATGAGTTGGCTGACACTATGCGCGATTTATTTTTCAAACGCGCATTACAAGCCATTCCGCAATTTAATCGCCTCATTATTGAAACTACTGGCATGGCCGACCCTGGGCCGATTTTAGCTAACTTAATGAATGAGCCAGTGATTGAATCGGTATTTCGGTTAGATGCGGTGGTGGTCACTATCGACAGTGAATATGGCCTGCAGCAGTTGCAAGCGCACGCCGAAGCGCGTAAACAAGCGGCTATGGCAGATGTGTTACTGCTGACCAAAACCGATTTAGCTTCACCTGAAACATTGGCGTTTCTTAAAGAAAAGCTTATCTCCATCAACCCTGGTGCGACGCAGCATAAAATTTTGCATGGTCAAATTGACCCTGATTTTATTATTGATGTAGGTTTGTTTGACCCAACAAGCAAACGCGCAGAACCACAACGTTGGCTGCGAGCGCCGCTCAATACCACGCCCAAAGGCATGCTGCTAAATGGCGCTCACAACGCCGAAATTAGCAGCTTTATTGTCACACTACCCAGTCCAATTCATTGGCGAGATTTAAAGCCAGTCATTTTAAAACTGTGCCAAACATATGGTGCAAACCTTCTACGCCTTAAAGGTATTATCCACGCGGCAGATCTTGATCACCCGCTTGCCATACATGCAGTGCATTTTACGCCCTACCCACCTATCGAGTTGGAAGGTTGGACTGAAGATGAACCGACCAACCGTATTGTAATCATTGGCAAAGGTTTAGATGAAGATGCTATTAGGAAAATGCTTACACAGTTTTAAATTTTATTCATTACTAAATCAATCGGCCTGCAAGCTTCATGGATACTTGGCTGCAGAGCATGCCTTTTGATAATGAAGCGCGTGTACGTATGAGAAAATGCTTTTAGAACGCTGCTGTTTTATAGTTTGAGCCAAAAAATTCCTGCATCAAAAAGTCTTCCAGTTCTGCACTATCTTCAACGCGCGCCGATTTAGTAATGACGCGCCCTAAACGATGCGATTCCCAAGGAAAATCACCATCATAATGCTCGCGAATAATCGCAATCATGCGACGTATCATCACCAATCTAACGTCTTGCCCATCGCTTGCCTCCACCTCGTAATACTGTAATTTAACGTTGCTGTAATCCGTCCAACCTTTAAAACTAAAACTCGCACTTTTGGTTTCCAAGTGCTTAATTTCAAAAATGCCATTGGTGCCAGATTTAAGATTATTTTTAATGCGCTCATCCCGCTTTTGCTCATCTGTTAAACCTTGCTCAGAAGCCGCCGCCGCTGCATTTTGGCGGGCTGCCGCACCTTCTTGCGCATCACGCTTGGCGCGCTGTTGTGCTATATATGACGCCATATCGGTTGGCGCATCAGCAGGTGTTTGCGGCTGTGGCTTAGCAGGCGGTGTTGGGGACACTTGCTGTGGACTAGGCTGTTGCTGCGTGAGTACTTTTGGCACTGTGAAATTGTTGGGCGATTTTCTTGGCTTGCTCGATGGTTTCTGAGCGATTACTGTCGGTTCCACTTTGTGTTCTTCTATTTGCGGCGGCGTTGGTGTAACAACAGGAGCTGTTGGTCTAGGCGCAAGACTAACCTCAATAGTGGTGGCTTGTGGCGCTGGATTTAAATCAATTTTTGGCACCACCAACAACAATACCAACAAGTGCAACGCAATTGATATTATAAATGCAATCAATGTGTTACGGCTAACATTGAAGCGAATTTGCCTATCGCCGCGGGGTTTAGTTAAAAATTCTTCACCCGCGTAATTATTGGTAGGTAGTGGTAATGCCATTAAGATTTTAGTAGTTGATGTCTTGCCATGTTTTTTCGAGACGCTTTATCGAGACAGGTAGCGGCGTTTTAAGTTCTTGCGCAAACAGTGAAACCCGCAGCTCTTCAATCAACCACCGAAAATCAAATAAATTCTGCGAAATATTAAGCTGCGCTTGATTAAGCGCGTTAATTTTATCTTGCCAGCGCTGCCAAATTAAGCCCACACTTGCCGCATTTTTACCATCGCGCTCTGGGTTTGCAGGCTGCTTTTCTATACGTAGTCTGAGTGCTTTTAAGTAGCGCGGAATATGTTGCAACTGCTCCCACGGTGTTTGACAGAAACAGTTTTTATAAACCAAAAGTTGTACTTGTTGCTCGACATCTCTTTTAAGGCGATTCACCGTCGCAGGCATTTGATTTTGTTTTGTCAGAAGCAATTGGTATTCTGTTGCAATTGCCTGTGCTTGCCTTGCAATAGCTTCGCTCACCGCTGGCAGGCGCGTTCTCGCTCGTGCTTTCAGCT
>JANYCB010000087.1 GCA_025360485.1 Methylotenera sp.
AACTGCTTTAGCAGAATCTCATTCAACCCTATTATTGCTTTGATGACAATTTAGGGATGGTAGCCGACTTTGTAACAATTCGGCATGATACAATACAGGCTTGATGCTCATAATCCGTTGGTACTGTGTTCGACTCACAGAAGAGCCACCAATATCTAAGCGGCTTGCATGGTTTTCCATGTTGGCCGTTTTCTTTTTCATCACCTTGGGAGATTGAAATGCATAACACATTAGTACTCGAATATCTAAAGAAGCACGGACAAAGGTGCGATAGGGACATTGCTAAAGCAACAGGCATATCACTTGTCCAAATCCGCAATTCAATCTCAGCGCTGGAGTTAACTAAAGCAATCTCTAGCTGCAGCGTTACAAATTTTGAAGATGGGGTAGCAATTGAAGGTATGTTATGCCGAATTTCTGGCTATATCCCGCCAGCAGCGCCAGGCAGAAAAGCTACACCGCAACATTAGTTTGAAACTGGAAGGTGTGGAGTTATTCTTACAGAAGGGTCAATAATATCTAAGCGGCTTGCGGCGATGTAGGCCGTATATTACTGTATTTAGATATAACCTAGCATTGGGAAGTATTTTTGAATTAATTATCTATTGGACTAAGTGTAGCTTCATCAAAAACCAGTTCTTCAACGCGATAACTATGATTTGGGAACAACTCTGTCAAAACTTCTGTACATCGTACTGCCATATCAAGTTGTTGATACTCTTTCAAAAAGAAATTATTTTCGTCAACAACGTGATACAGAGTCATATTATTTCCAACAGTTCAAATACACTGAAATTTGCCATGATTTATCCTAGCAAGTGTTATGCCAGACAGGACCTAAGTTTGCAACATACTGAATTTAATATATAAAAAGTTTTTTAAGACTTTTTTGAGGTTAATTATCGGTATATTGTTTGCACAAATAAGGTGCAGATGCACTGAACTATTCGGAGTTAATATAGATTCAATAGAAAATTGATCAAAGCTAAGTTTTTGTCACAAAAATGTCACAATTTGGCACTGTTACTATCATAAAATAGCTTAATTATGATAAGTGCAAAATTAAAATTCCTAGATCGTGATTTAAGCATCCTCGGCTTTAATCAACGCGTACTTTCTTTGGCGCAGCGGCGCGATTATCCCTTGCTGGAGCGCCTTAAATATCTGTGTATTGTCACCTCTAATTTAGATGAGTTTTTTGAAGTGCGCATGGAAGCCCAGCTTGATGCTTTGCGCGAAGGCACTAAAAAAGGTTTAGTAACAGTTGATAGTTTTAATGCTGTTTCTGCACAAGCTCATGCGCTTGTAGATTGTAAATATGCAATATTCAATACTGAACTTATGCCCGCACTTATGGAAGCGGGAATTAATATTGTGGCGGGTAATCAGCGTAATCAAAATCAACAGAAATGGGTAGCGCAATATTTTGAGGCGAATGTTAAGCCGCTGCTGCTCCCTATCGCATTAGATCGTGCGCACCCCTTCCCGCTAGTAGCTAGTAAAGCTTTGCATTTTATAGTGGAGCTGGAACCACAACAAAACACCAATGCACCAGTCATCAGTATTATTCGGGTGCCGCGTGCGTTGCCAAGGATTATTAAACTTCCGAAAAATGGAACCTTTTCTTCAAAAGGTGTTGGACATCAAGAGTTCGTCACGCTAACCAGTATTATTGGCGCGCATTTACCTAGTTTATTTGCAAATAGAAAGATACTAAGTTATTCGCAATTTAGGGTAACGCGTCACTCCGATTTGGCTTTAGATGAAGACGATATGAGTGATTTGCCAAGTGCCTTACGCCAAGAGTTAGCGCAAAGACCATACGGTGAAGCGGTGCGCTTAGAGGTTTCAAAAGCCTGTTCAGATAGTTTAGCTGCATTTTTATTGGCAGAATTTAAGTTGCCAGAGGCCTCGCTTTACCGCGTACATGGCCCTGTAAATTTAGGACGTTTGATTCAATTGACCAGCCTAGCAGAAGGCGCAGAACTAAGCTTTACGCCTTTTAAACCCTGCTGGCCCAAGCAAGTACGCCATGGTGAATCATTTTTTGATCGCCTTAAACAAGGCGATGTGTTGATTCATCGCCCTTATGAGAGCTTTGATGCGGTGATTCAGTTTTTGCGTGAAGCGGTAAACGATCCAGATGTGTTGGCGATTCATCAAACTATTTATCGTACTGGTAGCGATATGCGCATGTTTAATTTACTGCAAGAGGCGGTAAAACGGGGCAAAGAAGTATTGGTTGTGGTGGAAATTAAAGCGCGCTTTGATGAAGAAACCAACATCAATTGGGCGGAATCGCTCGAAGCGATTGGCGCACAAATTGTTTATGGCATGGTGGGGCTTAAAACTCACGCCAAAATGCTGTTAGTTTTACGTAAAGAAGGCAACCGCATTAAACGTTATGCGCATGTGTCTACCGGAAACTATAACGCCAATACTGCAAAGTTGTATACAGATATTTGTATGCTCACCAGCGATTTAACGTTGACACGTGAAATAGAATATATTTTTAGACACCTTACCAGTCAAGTTGTGTTGCCATCTATGCGTAAACTATTAGTTGCGCCTTTTAACTTACAACGCGCAATGTTACGCAATATTTTGGCGGCAGCCCGTGCGTGTGAACGTGGTAATAATGCCAAGATTATTGTCAAAATGAATTCACTGACTGATGAGGTGCTTGCTAGCGCTTTAATTAGCGCGGCACAAAGTGGGGTGGAAATCGATTTGATCGTGCGTGGTGCTTGTATTTTGCCAGTAGATGCGCCGGGAATTGATGGACGTATTCGTATTCGTTCAATCGTAGGACGTTTCTTGGAGCATTCACGCGTGTTTTGCTTTGAGATCAATGGCTCGCGCCGTACGTGGCTTTCTAGTGCAGATTGGATGAGTCGTAATATGATTAGGCGCATCGAAATCGCTTGGCCAATTCTTGATGCTGAAATGCAAGCGCGCATTATGCAAGAATGTATAGAACCTTATTTGAGTGATACTGAAGATGCATGGATGCTTAAAGCAGGTGGTGAATATCAACAATTAAACACCCATGGCACTAATACTAAAAGCGCACAAAAACAGTTGATTAAGCGCTATTCCGGCGACTAATAATGCCACCTACTTTCAGCAATATCATCGTTTGGCGTCATGCCGAAGCCGAGCTTGCTGAAAATGATTCTCGCGAAAGTGATTTGGCGCGCGCACTTAGTACCAGAGGGCAACGCCAAGCCAAGCGCATGGCGCACTGGTTAAAACAGTATTTGCCTAAAGATACACTGTTGTTATGCAGTCCCGCTGTGCGGTGTGTGCAGACTGCAGAGGCGTTAAATTATAAAATTACACTCGATCACACACTTAATCCAAGTGCGAAATTGAAAGAGATTTTAGACGTAATGGTAAGTTTAGAATCTACTCCACAAAACTTGCTACTGGTCGGCCATCAGCCTTGGCTGGGACAGTTGGTAACCCATTTAACAGGTTTTTCTGGCGCAGAACTCAATATCAAAAAAGGCGCAATATGGTGGTTGCGCCAATCTTTGAATCAAACCTATCAGTACAATGTCATTAGCGTACAAGCGCCTAGTTTTTTAGCTAAATAAAACACGCCTTACAAAATCAACCTTTTTTATTTGGTCGTCCAGTTTTAATGACTGGAATTTTAGCGAGTGTGATTTTAAGCGTGTTATCACTCATCGCTGCCAGCAATTTAATGCCAGCTCGTAATAATTCACTTTTCTTTGCAGGCTGTCCTAAGGCTGTTAAACGAGCCTTCATTAGAGTAATTTGAGCATACTCATCTTTAGGCATGGTGAAGCTATCGCGTTCCATTTTTACTTTTTCTGGTTTATTTTTTTTAACTTCTTTTTTAGCCACTTTTTTTACTGGCTTTTTTGTTGCGGTTGCTTTTACAACTGGTGTTTTTGTAGCAGGCGCTTTTACTATGGGTGCTTTAGATGGCGCGCTAGCTATCGGTTTGGCCGCTACTTTTGGCGTTGGTCTTGAGGCAGATTTAGTAGCTGGTTTTACTAAAGACTTGGTCTGACTTGGTTTTGCTATAGCAGCCGTTGCAGGTTTAATAGATGGTTTACTGGCAGGTTTTTTCGCTACAGGTTTTGTAGAGCTGCTAGATTTAATGCCCAGTGCTTGCGCTTGCATGGGTGAAATTTTTGACATGACATAACTCCTTAGAATTGATATTTTCGAACTAATATTCTTAAAAACGGTATAAACAGTTTATACCGTTTATTTTATATGTCAAATAATTTTTATACCTATTAAATCAGTCTGTTATAGAGAAAGCCAAGTCAGTCAGGCGTGGAAACGACCAAGTTCCAATTGGTTTTTTGCCAGGCAAGAATTTCTTCCTCTAGCAAATAGCAGGTTTGTGGGAAAGTCTTTTGCCAAGCGCTTGGCAGACCAAGTAGAAAAGTATTTCCTGCGCGTTCAAGGGTGATATTTTTTAGCATCGGTAAGTTGCGCGAGTGGCAAAAAATCACCGCTAACCTTAATGCAATTAGAGGAATTATAAAACTATCGTCATTAAAGTCGGTATCTAACTTTTTAAGTTTTCCGCAATGGCCAAGCACCAATAAACTTAAGCGGTGCAGCTCGCTTTGCGCAAAACCCATCAGTTCAGTGTTGTCTAAAATGTAAGCGCCATGTTTTTGTGATTCACTGTGTGAAATGGCGGCACCAATTTCATGGCTAAGCGCTGCCCAGCCTAATATTTGTCTAAGTTTATCTAATTCGTGCGGATTATCGTTATGTAAATCTAGCGATGGTGAAAGGGCATCAAAAAAGCCTAAGGCTACTTTAGCTACATTTTTTGCATGGATTTTGTTCACACCAAAACGACTTGCAAGGTGATTAAGAGAAGTGTCTCGTAAATCTACTCCCGCATCTTCGTCCGTGATCATGTCATATAGCAGGCCATGACGAAGCGCGCCTTTGGCCACCATTAATGTATCTAGCTTAAGCAAATCGAATATGCCAATTAAAATACTTAAGCCACCTGCAATCACCGATTTTCTATCATCTTTTAAGCCCGCTAACTCTAGCTTATCCACTGTTCTAGCTTTTATGAGTTGATGGCGAAGCCAAGCTAGGCCTTCACGCGTAATTCTGCTCTCTTCAAAACCTGCGTAGCCTAAAATATCCGCGACAGCCCCGACTGTGCCAGATGCACCATAGGCCATATCCCAGTATTGACGTTGATAGGTATCTGCAACTGCATCTAAAAATGACTCTGATGCAATTTCAGCACGCTGAAAGTTTTTTTCTGAAAATATACCATCAGCAAAGTATTTCAATGACCAAGTAACCGACCCAACGCGCAGTGAGTCTGTGGTTTCAGCATTTAAGTGTTGGCCTAAAATAAACTCAGTGGAGCGCCCACCTACATCAATGACTAAGCGCTTTTCATCAGATTGTGGCAATAAGCGGCTGACACCCTGGTAGATTAGTCGCGCTTCTTCTACGCCTGAGATTATTTCCACTTCATAACCCAAGGCTTTTTTAGCAAGTTTTAAAAAAACATCACGATTTCTAGCTTCGCGAAGCGTTTGTGTGGCTACTGCTCTCACATGGTGTTTTGGAAGGCCTTTGAGTGTTTCACCAAACCTAGCGAGGCATTTAAGCCCACGCTCAATTGCTTCAGGTTTTAAGTTACGCTCTTCGTCTAAGTCTCCGCCTTGTCTTACCGTTTCTTTTAAGTAATCAACGCGTTGAATTTGACCATTTTCATATCTTCCAATTTCCAACCTAAAGCTGTTCGAACCTAAATCAACGGCTGCGAGCAGCGTTTCGGAATCTAAAAATGTATTCATTCACTATTTATAACATATTAAAAATAAACTGTGACTATAAATGTAAAAAATATGGCAGTTGCAAATTGACGTGGTTACCAAGTTACGCCAAGCATTAAACCTGCACCGAAATCAACGCTAGACCTTGTGTCACCACTGCTTATGTAGCTTTGCACATTGTATGTAGGGTTAAATCGGTGTGAGTAGTAAAGCGTGTATTCGCGGATGTCAGTGTTGTATTCCCACGCCGCTTGCCTTAAGTCGACTAATAATCCAGCACTATTTGCCGCGTTGAATCGGTATGCACCACCAAGCGTACCAAACCATACATTGTCTAAAGCATAATTAGATAAATCAGGTTTGCCAAACACTTTGTAGCCCAAAGTCCCCAACAATGTGAGCTTATTAAAGGTTTTGTAAGCATCAAATTGGGCAGAGTAATCATTCTTACCTGTACCTAGGCCCTTGCTGACTGAAGCAGTGGCGAATTTTACTTTTGCGTCTATATCAAGCGTGAATTTTTGCTCTACCGATTGAAAAGCCGTGTATGTAAGACTTGAAACGACATCTCCCACACCAGATTCTCTTGTGTGTTTATTCACATTTTTTTCAATAATAATTTGGCTGTCGCCGGTAACGCCGCCAGGGCCGTCGATTTCTAACCAAGGAACCGTGGTTTTGAAAAGCCAGCGATCATATTCAACTTTGCCAGTAAAGGGGATATATTTAATGCGAGTATCAGCTGATTGGCCGTATTTGCCAGTGCTAAAATCTAGCCCTGTGGTGAATCCATATTGAATCTCACCTGCGCTTGCTTGGATGCTGAAGGTGAGAATCAGTGCTGCGAGTAGTGATTTTATCATTCGTACCAATATGCATTATTTGCATGAGCGTGTCTATATTGACATTAAAGTTTAATGTCCTGGAGTCTCAGGAATTTCCAATCTTGTAGGTCTTTCAATTGTCGCAGGTCTCTCAATCGTTTCTGGTCTTTCTATAGCGGAAGGTTTTTCAACCTTTTCGGGTTTCTCAACCTTTTCAGGTTTCTCCGATTTCTCTGGTTTATTTATTCCATCATTGCCTTCTATTTTATCGTTGTCGTTTGTTTTTTGCTCGACATGTTCTTTAAGGGGTTTAGTGGCATTAAGGTCGCCGCCATCTGGGCGGTGTTTACTGCCACCTCGATCTAAAATTTTGTCTATGCCAGCATACTCAATGCTGCGTGCATTAATTTTACCGGCACGGTCTATTTTACCGTGTACAATCACAGTTTGATTGGTGCCTGTATTTTCCCCGCTAATTTTTGTGTTGTCATTCACGTAGATAGTTTGATTTTGCACATATATATTGCCTTTAGATGGTAAGGGGGCAATACCTTGAATGACTACGTTTTCTGTACCCTTAAGCAAGTGCTGCATTGCACTTTCTTTGATTTGGCTGGCTTGCAGAGCACGACCATTCCAATTCCCGCTTACCTGAACACTGTTACCTGCATTAATTGGTTTGCTGCTGCTTATATTAATGCCATTAATTTTGCCAGCTGAGTCGAGCACGCCAACAATGGACGAAGGTGTGTTAGGTGCAACAGGGTCTACGCGTAAGGCATATATTTGGTTGTTGGTAGCAACTAGGCCGCTTATTTGCACTGTTTGGTTGAGTTTTAAATTGGCGCTGCCATAGGTATTGCGGCTGTAACTCACCGTTTGCCCTAAAATCTGTAAGGTGTATTGTGCCACATCAATTTTTTCGATTTTACCCACCATAATATGCGAGACGCTAATGCGCTCAGCTTCTAGCAAATCGCCATTGTCGATGGACTCAATCGCGACTAGCTGACCTATATAAAGTGCATTAATAGCCGAAGTTTGTCCGTCCACATCCACCTTAGTTTTATTGTCATAATGCACTTCTAATCCATTCACGCAAACGCTGGCAAAGCCTGTAATTACTCCAATAATGCCTGTACCACCCACGCCACTATTCGCTTGTTTTCCAGTTCCACCAATGCCATCTTGCTGAATACCAGTGCCGCCGATACCAGCGTTGCAAACATTAGTTTCAGCGCTAGCATTGGCTGTAACTAAAATCAGCAAAATGGAAATTAATAATTTTGAACAGCTTGGCACGGTTTAGCTATCCTTTGCAGACTCTATTTGATCATCTTTAGCATGATAGAAATACACGCCAAAATTCATTCTTTGGTTGGCCTTATCTGATTCTCGTCTAGCAACTTTTCCAGAATCTGCCTGTGCAGTCTTAAGTGCAACGGCATGCCGGTTAAGTGTTTTAATGGTGTTCATGCCATTTTGTCTTGCTAAATCATGTAGTATTTCTACGTTTGCAGCTGTTAGTCCATCGTAATAGACACAACGTTCAAGCATGGGCTCATTTTGATTGCTTAAATTACTAACGGCTGCTGACATGTGGTCGTGTACATTCATCGCTAAAAACGATAATTTATATTCCAAATCTTGGTTTGGAATAAACGCCTGCACGTTTAAGCGCACGCAATCGTTGTAATCTATGCTCACAAATCCCAATCGTAACCATTCATCTAGCACGGGCCGAGAACGAAAATCTTTGCTGACACTAGCCACTAATGACTCGAATGACACTGCACCTTTGCTGGCAAGCCTTGGCAATGGTATTGGCTGGCCGATTTCATCAAGGTATTTAGCGTCTCCCAGCCATAAGCCAAATATTTGTGCGCTAAGAGAATATGGAGGCTCCTGCTCGCCACCTCCTTCATCACGTATACGTTGCACATCTTTGCGATGCACGCCAGTTAACAGGGTAATGCGGCTATTGGTTTGTAATTTCCCCTCAATTTGAAACTCTTCTTCGGCCACGCTCACAAACACGCGCTTTAAATCTTCTAATACCATGGTGTAGTTAATGCCTTGCGAGAGCATTAGGCGCACCAAAGGCCGCAGCACTTTGCGCAAAGTGTTATGCAAAGTAATTTGCATCTTTTTTGAAGTATTGCTTGGTAGTATATCCATAAGATTAATTATTGTAGCCCGCAACTGGTTATTTTATAAAATTTTTGTATTACTTTACACATTATTATTAAATCACTCGCTTACCATGATGTGTTTCTACCATTACCCCAATTTCTTTTAAAAATGGTGTCGGCAAGACTCCTCCAGCACAGATAATCACTGCCTCATTGAGGATTTCTACTACTTTTTTATCTGCTAATTCTATTTTTACGGTATCCAAGCGTATTTCTTTTACGCTTGATTTAAGCTGCACAGTGAGTCGTTTTGAGGCTTCTGCGTGCTGTAAACGTTCACGATTTTTCGGTTTCACGCGGCCAAATGCTTCGCTACGATATGATAGCGTGACGGTTGTGCCTGGCTGCTCCGATATCGAAATAGCTGCTTCCAGTGCGCTATCGCCACCACCCACAACCAATACATGCTTTTGGCAATATTGTTCAGGGTCGGTTAGTCGGTAAACTACTTTGGCTTGATCTTCGCCCGTCACGTCTAGTTTACGCGGCGTACCTAAACGGCCAATCGCAAGCAGTAAATTCGCCGTTTGGTAAGTGGCTTTAGAGGTTTTTACTGTATAGCCCGTGGCAGTTTTGGTTACCGTTTCCATACGCTCGTTAAAATTCACTTTAAGCTTATGGTCGCGCAATATCCGCTGCCAAAACCCAAGTAGCTCTTCCTTGCTAATATCGTACATTTCTACCCTACCAACAATAGGCAGTTCCACTGGTTGAGTCATAGCAACCTTGTTGCGAGGGTATTTGTAAATGGCACCACCAAGAGACTCCTCTTGCTCAATGGTGATGCTGTTAAGTTGATGTTCTTTTGCAGCCAAGCTAGCTGATAACCCAGCAGGACCAGCACCAATAATCACCACGTCGTATTCGTTGCCTTCATTCTTTTTTTGCAACATAGACTCAATAGCTTGTTTGCCTTGCTCTGCAGCCTTGCGGATTAAGCCCATTCCCCCTAGTTCACCTGCAATATAGATATTATTTACATTCGTCTCGAAGCTAGGGTTAACAAAAGGAATATCCATACCACGTTTTTCAGTGCCAAATACGAGTTCAATCGCATCGGTTGGGCAGGCTGTTAAGCAAGCTCCATGGCCGATGCAATGGCTGGCATCGGTAAGCATGGCTTTCCCATTGACAATGCTCAGCGCCTTTTCTGGACATGCCTTAACACAAGCCCCTGAGCCGAAACAGCGGCCTGGATTGATAACTGGGTGTATTGAGGCAGGCTCAGTTAAGCCGGCTTCTTTTGCTTCGCGTAGTCGCGCTTTACCGCGTCGGTTAATGCGTTTTTTATGCCTGACGTAAATCGCTAAGATGATTAACAGCGGCGTTAGATAAATCAGTAAGCTTATGTTTTGCATGTTTAATCAGCTGAATAACCAATAATGAATCTTTATAGTTCATCAAAAATAATTATTTCTGTTCGTCCAATCTATTATATTATTCATATCAATGCTGCATAATATGTGAGAAAATTACACACGTCAATTTTGTAGAGGTAAAATTTTGACAATGGATGCAAAAGTAAATTCAGAATTAAATCTACATGCAAGTTCGCTGCTAAGCAAGGTTGGAAATGTTCTATATCAGCTTACCTTGCTGGCACTACTGTTTGCGTTAGTGTGGCTTGGATGGAAAGTTGCGCATGGAAAATACTATAAACCTGGCGAAGGCTTGGGATATAACTTGGGCTTAGCGGGTGGGCTGATGATGCTCACCTTGTTGCTTTACTCCGCGCGCAAACATCTCACCTTTATGCAGAAATTAGGCAAACTTAAACATTGGTTCCGCATTCACATGACGCTTGGTGTGCTTGGTCCGATACTGGTTTTGTTTCACACCACGTTTCGCTTGGGCTCAATGAATGCGTCAATCGCGTTTTATTGCATGATATTGGTGGCTGGTAGCGGCTTGATAGGCCGCTTCGTGTATACCCGCATCCACAAAGGCTTGTACGGCAGTCGCTCTACGCTGAAAGATGCGCATGAAGAACTGGCGGGCAGTTCAGGTAGCTTAAAATCAAAATTACACTTTTTTCCTAAAGTAGAAAAAAAGATTAAGCATTTCGAATTTGAAGCATTAGAAAAGAAGCGTGGTTTTTTAGCGGGCGTTTGGTTTTTTCTCAGCTTTGATGTGCGTCGCATGTTGCTTGCCTGGCAGTGCAAGCGCTATATACATTTAAAGCTAGGGCCGAGCATGCGTGATGTCGCTGATGACGCTTCTGATTTGGTGGTTCAGTATTTAACCCAAATTCAAACTGTGGCGCAGTTCAAAAAATTTGAACAAATATTTTCCGCATGGCATATTTTGCATATTCCATTAATGTATATGATGGTGGCTACTGCGATATTTCACGTTATATGGGTACACATGTACTAAACCTTGATGCTACGTTTTCTCAATCTTCTCATTCTTACTTTCTTGCTATCACTTGGCTTTATGCCATTGTCTGCTAGCGCAGACACGCTCGAAAGCGTGATGATGCCTGGGAAGGTCATTCAAGGCCATTTGAAGTGGGAAGACAATTGCCAAAAGTGTCATAAAAAATTCGACAAGACTGGGCAAAACCAGTTATGTAAAGATTGCCACAAACCTATCAATATAGACGTGGCCGAAAAAAGAGGTTTTCACGGCAAGTTGAAAGATGGTCGTGATTGTGCTGAATGCCACACCGAGCATAAAGGGCGCACAGCCAACATAGTGAACTTAGATGAAAAAACATTTAAGCATACGCAAACCGACTTTCTATTAAAAGGCGGCCACATGAGTGAAAAAGTGGCTTGCAAAGATTGTCACAAGCCAAAAATCAAGTATAGAGATGCTCCACTGACGTGTATAGGCTGTCATAAAAAAGACGATAAGCATAAAGGCTCTCTCGGTGACAAGTGCGTGGATTGTCATGCTGAGAAGAGTTGGAAAGATATTCAATTTGATCACGACAAGAGTGATTTTAAGTTAAGAGGCGCGCACGCCGAAGCCAAAGTGGCGTGTAAAGATTGCCATAAAGACAATCTGTTTAAACAAACCTCAAAAGATTGTTACTCATGCCACAAAAAAGATGATGAGCATAAGGGTGTGTTTGGTCAAAAATGTGCAGATTGTCATATTGATAAGAGTTGGAAAGAAGCAAGCTTTGATCATAAACAGCAAGAGGGGCACTTTGAGCTGCTAGGCAAGCACGATAGCGCTAAATGCGCCAGCTGTCATAAATCGGCAGGACAAAAATTGCCGACCAGTTGTATCGGTTGCCATCGTAGTGAGGATAAGCATCAGGGTTCGCTTGGCGAGAAGTGCGCTGATTGCCACAACGAGCGTAGTTGGAAAAAAACGGATTTTGATCACGACAAAGATACTAAATTTCCGTTAAGAGATAAACATAAAACGGCCAAATGCGAAGCTTGCCACACAACGGGCGGCTTGAAGTTTGAAAAAGTGTCGATGGATTGCTATTCATGTCACAAAAAAGACGATGCGCATAAAGGTAAGTTTGGTGAGAAGTGTGGTGATTGCCATAATGCGCGCGATTGGAAGAAAGATAATTTTGATCATGACAAAACGCACTTTCCGCTCAAAGGCAAGCACAAGCCGGCCAAATGTGAGAGCTGCCATATCAATGGATTAACTGAAAAACTTAAAACAGGCTGTAACGATTGTCATCAAAAGGACGATCCACACAAGGCGGTGTTTGGCGCAAATTGCGAGAAGTGTCATAACGAAACCAACTGGAAAGACGCTAACTTTGATCACACGCGTGATACAAAATACCTTTTAAAAGGCAAGCACATTAAGGCTAAGTGTGAAAGCTGTCACAAGCCGCCACCTGCGCCGCCTAAGCTGCAAGCGAATAGCACTTGCTTCAGCTGCCATGAGCGCGATGATGTGCATTCAGGCGCTGAAGGCAAGAAGTGTGAAGATTGTCATACCGAGGCTTCGTGGAAAGTAAAAGACTTTGATCATAACAAGACCAAGTTCCCATTGCTGGGCAAGCACGGGCCAGTGGAATGTAAGAAATGTCATTTGACTGGCAAATTTAAAGAGGCTAAGTCAGATTGCTTTTCATGCCATCAAAAAGACGATGTGCATAAAAAACAATTAGGCACGCTCTGCGAGGATTGCCACAACGCAAGGGATTGGAAAGTTTGGGATTTCAATCATGATACTCGTACTAAGTTTAAGATTGATGGCGGACACAAAAAAGTGGATTGCTTAGATTGTCATAGAACCACCTTCATAGGTAAAGTTAAGCAAAGTTCGACCTGTTATAGCTGTCACTCGAGTGATGATGTGCACAGTGGAAGCTTCGGTCAGCAATGTGATCGTTGTCATGTTAATACCAACTTTAGAGATATAAAGGTTAATGCAGGTGTAGGTAGATAAAAGTCACAATGACTTATATACTGGCTCGCAGGGCTTATATAATTTTACTTTAATTTTTTCATGTTCTATATACTTTTTTTAAAAAGTGTTTGACGCATAATAATTTCCCACATAAAATTTGCGTATCGTGGATAAATTTCCCACAATGCATTCTGTATGAATGAATGAATTTGTAAGAAGCTTGGTGCCGAATTTTAATGGAAATCACTATGCAATCAAATTGGCAATTTAACTGGAAGCGACTATCAGCATACTTTCTAGCATGCTGTCTTTCTGTTATTTTAGTCAGCCCTGCAGGTGCCGAAACCAAAACCATTAAAGGTGGATTTAAGTTTGACCACTCAAAAACAGGCTTTGCACTTGTAGGTCAACACTCGGCTGCAAGATGTGAAACTTGCCATGTCAATGGCATATTTAAAGGTACGCCCAAGCAGTGTTCAGGTTGCCATACCACTGGTAATCGCATGAATGCATCCGCTAAACCGCCTACCCACATGCCAACTAACGATAAATGTGAAACATGTCACATAGCAGCCTCTTGGAAACCTGCGACAATGAGTCATATGGGTGTGATGCAGGGTCAGGCTTGCGCAAGCTGCCACAATGGCACCTCGGCAACTGGGAAACCTGTAAATCATGTTTCTACTACAGCTGATTGTGGAACTTGCCATAAAAATAGTGCTTGGAAGCCTGCAAAAGGCTTTAACCATGCAGGCATCACAGGTGGTTGTGCTAGCTGCCATAATGGATCTACGGCAAAAGGCAAAGTTGCGAATCACATTCAAACCACTGCATCATGTGAAAGTTGCCACAATTCGACTTCAACATTCTTAAGTACATTGATGGGGGCAAGTTACAACCACACTGGCATTACGAGTGGCTGTTCAACCTGCCATAATGGCAAAATAGCGCTAGGCAAGTCAGGAACTCACATTGCAACCACTGCGGCCTGCGAGACCTGCCATAAATCCACAGTCGCGTTTAAACCGACTGCCATGAACCACACTGGCATCACCACTAACTGTGCGAGTTGCCATGGCGTGACGGTGAATGTGAAAGCCAAATCAGCGGCGCACTTCCCCACCACTGCAAAATGTGAGACCTGTCACACCAGCACCAGCGCCTTCGTGCCAGCCACCATGAACCATGCTGGCATCACGACAGGCTGTGCGACATGTCACGGTGGCGGCTTCCCTACTATTAAAACGAAACCAAGCACCCACATTGTGACCAGTGCGGCCTGCGAGACCTGCCATAAATCCACCACCTCGTTCAAGGGTGGCGCGGCGATGAACCACACTGGCATTACCACAGGCTGTGCGAGCTGTCACGTCACTGGCGGTGCAGGCTTGGCTAAACCAACTAACCATATTCCAACGGCTGTTGCTTGCGAAACTTGCCATACATCTACAACCTCGTTTGCTGGCACTGCAATGAACCACACTGGCATTACCACAGGCTGTGCGACTTGCCACAATGGTGCCGCTTTTGCTGGCGTTACACCTTTATTTAAACCAAGCACCCACATTGTGACCAGTGCGGCCTGCGAGACCTGCCATAAATCCACCACCTCGTTCAAGGGTGGCGCAGCGATGAACCATACTGGCATTGTCAGCGGCTGTGCGAGCTGTCATAACAACACGACTGCATTAGGTAAATCAGCAACACACTTCCCAACTAGCGCTGCATGTGAGACCTGTCATAAATCAACCACTACATTCACAGGTACAGTGATGAATCACACTGGCATTGTAAGTGGATGTGCAACTTGCCACGGTGGTGCTTATGCAAATGTAAAATCAAAACCAGCGACTCACGTAGTCACTAGTGCTGCTTGCGAGACTTGCCATAAATCCACCACCAGCTTCTTAGGTGGCGCGGCGATGAACCATACTGGTATTGTGAGTGGCTGTGCGACTTGCCATAACAATACTACTGCGCTTGGTAAACCAGCAAACCATATCGTGACAAGTGCTGGTTGTGAAACCTGCCATAAATCAACTACCTCGTTTGCTGGCACGGTGATGAACCATACTGGTATCGTTACTGGTTGTGCAACTTGTCACAATGGCAACACGGCATTAGGTAAACCAGCGAATCACATCGTCACGAGCGCTGCATGCGAAACCTGTCATACCTCTACAACTACCTTCTTAGGTGGCGCGGCCATGAACCATACTGGCATTGTGAGTGGCTGTGCGACTTGCCATAACAATACTACTGCGCTTGGTAAACCAGCAAAC
>JANYCB010000095.1 GCA_025360485.1 Methylotenera sp.
AACCCTTGGTTGCCACAGTGTTGAATTAACTGGGAATTCACTAAACTCACCTGTACGTTTGTAACCAAGCCGCTCATAAAATGCAATGAGCTCGTGCCGAATAGAAATCACCGCCATGTGAAAGCCCACCACGCGCCACTCACGCAAGGTAATGGCCTCTGCGGCTTGAATAAGCGTTTTGCCGTAGCCTTTGTTTTGCAAGCTGGGCTTCACCGCTATCATGCCGAAATGCACGGTATCTTTAAAGGCGAGTTCTTGCCACTCGCAACAAATGGTGGCGACAATTTCATCTTTTAGCACGCCGATTAAAATAAAGGCATTTTTGCGTTTGATGATTTTGCCGACTTCCGCCGTGGTGGTACGCAGGCCATCTAAAATATCGGCCTCGGTTGTCCAGCCTTTGCGGCTGGTTTCGCCACGGTAGGCAGAATTGACGAGCTTTGCGACGGATTCGGCATCGACCAGTTCTGCCTTATGAAAATTTAACATGAGAATAACTTAGGAAGTTTTTGAGTTAACTTTTATTCACTAGCTTTTGCACTACCAAGCTGCCAATCATATCGCCTTGCACATTCACCGTAGTGCGTAAGGTATCGAGCAACCTATCGACTGGCAGTAAAATCGCAATTGCCTCAGCAGGCAAACCCACAGATTGCAACACCATCACCATAGTGACCATGCCTGCGCTGGGGATGCCAGGCGCGCCAATGGCGGCGATCATGGCTGTAAAGGCGACGATGAGTTGCTGCGCTAAATTAAGTTCTATACCTGCTAAATTAGCGATAAATAGCGCTGCCGCGGCCTCGTACAGCGCCGTCCCATCCATATTGATAGTTGCCCCTAGGGGAACGACAAAACCAGCGATTTCTGGCTTAACGTGCAAATGCTGCATAGTGCAGCGCAAAGTCACCGGCAAGGTGGCAGAACTTGAGCTGGTGGCAAAGGCCGTCACTAGCGCCTCTCTCGCGCCGCGCCAAAACCAAAGTGGCGATTTTCCAGTAAATAGATACAAAATCAGCGGCAATATCACCACGCCGTGCAATAAAAGCGTACCAATGACCACCGCCACAAACGTCGCTAGTGTAGCGAGCATGGTGGCATCTTGCATGGCAACCAACTTAATGAGCAAGGCCGCAATACCAAAAGGTGCCAAGTGCATCACCCAGCCAACAATCAACATGGTTATTTCTAAACCTTCTTGCAGTAATTTGAGTATATTTTTAAAACGCTCGCCGCCCATTACTAGCGAAATACCCAAAATTAGCGCAAATATAACCACAGACAGCACATTGCCTTGCGAAAGTGCCGTAAATGGATTCACAAATAAGCCGTGTAAAAATTGTGCAAAAAATTCTGGCAAGGGTAATTGTTTAGCCTCAAAACTTTGCATGGCATTACTAAACATGGCTAAATGCAAGCCGCTACCTGGCTTGAAATATAGACTGGCAGACATGCCCACCACGATGGCAATGGCCATGCTGCTCACAAAAAACAGGAGTGTGGTTGTCCATACCCGATGCATTTGCTGATGCTGGCGCAAATTGGCGATGCCCACCGCGATTGAGCAAAATACCAGCGGAATTAAAATCATTTTAAGCAGGTCTATAAACATCGTGCCTATTAGACCAGAGACATATAGCCCATTTTGTACCACATGGTTTTCTGCGCCTAAACGATGAAAAAATAGCCCGATCGCAACGCCTAAAATTGCACCAAGTAAAATTTGGATATTCAGGCTGGGTAGTTTCATCGATCAGTTATGCTTTCACAACTTTGGGTTTCGTGATTTTAAGCTTTGCGACTTTGGGTTTCGTGACTTTAGTTTTTGCGGGTTTTGCTTTTGCAGGTTTGACTTTTACCACTTTTTCTAAAGGCTCCACGGGCGCTACAACTTGTTTCGCAGGCGTTAATTTAGCAAGCTCAGCCTTTCGCTCAAATACTGCTGCAAAAAAGCCATCGGTGCCATGTAAGTGCGGCAATAATTTTAAATAGTGACCAGTATCAAGCTTAATTTGTTGTTGGCTCAATACTTCACTGGCGGGCACTAAACTAAAATCTGGATTTGCACTTAAAAACGCCTCTGCTATTACTTCATTTTCATCCCGCAACAGGCTACATGTGGCGTAAATTAAGCGCCCACCCGCTTTAGTTAACTTTGCAGCGCGCGCTAAAATATTCGTTTGTTTCACGTTTAATTCAGCCACATCTTCAGGTGTTTGGCGCCATTTTAAATCTGGATTCCTACGCAAAGTACCTAAACCAGTACAGGGCGCATCGACCAGCACCCGGTCAAATTTGCCATTCAAGCGTTTTAATTTTGGGTCTGTCTCGCTAGAAATCACTTGTGCATGTAAGTTAGATAAACCTGAACGTTTTAAACGTTTGCCCAAATTCATTAAGCGTTTTTCTGAAATATCAAATGCGTAAAGCCTGCCCGTGTTTTTCATAAGCGCGCCTAAAGCCAAGGTTTTACCCCCCGCACCTGCGCAAAAATCGGCCACCATTTGGCCACGTTTTGGCGCAACCAAATACGCCAATAATTGGCTACCCTCATCTTGCACCTCAATTTTGCCCGCCTCAAACAGCACGTGTTTACTGATGTTAAGCTTTGCGCCCATGCGAATGCCGATGGGTGAATAAGACGTGGGTTCTATGGTGTTATCTTTGACGGTGTTTTCAGCAAGCATTTTCGCCAGCACCTCGTCACGGTTGCTTTTAATGGTGTTTACACGTAAATCTAAACTCGCTTGCTCATGCATGCTACGGCAAATGGTTAAAGCTTCTGTCTCGCCATATTGCGCCACCAGCTTATCCCACAGCCAATCGCGCACATCGGCCTGCACCGCCAGTGGGAGATTATCAGTGTTTTTCGCCTTAATGGTAATCGCCCATTCTTTTTGCTGATCACTCAAAATAGAATCTAACTCACGCAAACTTTTGCCTTGTACGCGCAGCAACCAAGCCAATATGAGCTTACGCGCGTCATCTGGGTCGCCCTCTTCGTTCGCTGTTATCGCGCTTAGGTAGCGCAAACGACGCAACACACCGTATACGCTCTCTGCCACGAAAGCGCGCTCTTTAGTGCCTAAATCGCGATTATTGCGAAAAAACTCACCTAACTTTGCATCGGCAGGGCTGTTAAAATCCAGCAGATTAGTGAGTAGCATCGCCGCTTGGCGTAGTAGATTAGCGTTCATGTTTGTCTTTTTCTAGAATTTGTTAATTATTTTGCTACTTATTTTGTGTGGGGCGGTTCGTATTAATGCGGGTTGCGACCATTTCAACCACTTTGCCATTTTTTTCTATTTTACGGATTTTTACTGGCACATATTGATAATCTATTGCCAGCCATAGCTCGGTTTTTTCATCATCATCGTTTCCACTATGCCGAATATGAATGGTTTTAAGTTCGCCAAACGAAGTATTAATGTTTTCTTCGCCTTCAAAACTATAATCATAATTCGCTAATTTTTTACCCGTAGCAATATGAATTTGCATGGCTTGCAAAGGTGCCACATACATAAATTGATACATAAAACTCAGCAAATCTTGTGCACCTTCGGGTAAATCTTCAGTTTGTGTGGCTTTAGAAGTCTGCATAGTAAGCTTTTTATTTTGCCAATCAAAACTTGCGGTGCGCGTTTTATCTACTTTGTTGCCAAACTGATACAAATAGCTTGTGGGCTGCAAGCCTGTTTTAGTAAGCGCGCCCTCACTAGTTTGCAATAAATCAGGCAACAACAACGCTGCAAACCCACTAGCCTGCGTGAGCCAATTGAGTTGGTAATGATTATTATCACCTAAGTTATAAGTAATTGTGGCTTTGCCTTCCGCGCTACCATCTATTTTTGTGCTCACATCAAAGTAGGTTTCCACATATTGATAGGCATTTTCATTAATCGCTAAACCTGCGTCTATAGGCTGCTCTTTTGCTAGTAACCGCGCTGCTTGCTGCCGTTCTGCTAACGACATTTCAGGCTCAATGTTTTCAGGCTGCACAGTGGGCTCAAGTGCAGGTTCAACTGGCGGCGCTATATCAGACACTGTTGCTGACGGTTCAACTGTAGCCACAGGCTCCTCAGGTTGGAGGACTGTTTTCTTAGGTTTTGTAGCAGGCTTCTGCGACTCGACTGGATCTGGTTTTGGAGCCACAACTTCTTCTTGTTTGGGTGCTTTGACTTGCTTAACCACGGCTTTAGGCATCTGAATTCTTGCCTCAATCAAATGCATTTCTTTTTTCAGACTGGGCAGCTTTAAATCAAGCTTCCCCAATAAAAAAGCATGTAACACAACTGATACTATCAATGCTACACCAAGCCGCTTATAGCTTGGGTCTTGAAGCATCTGTACTAACTTACTCCACATGAATTTTTGTTAGCGTTTGCTCAAAAATATCGCCATCGTCATCCGTGAGCTTATAACGCACTGGCAGATAATATTGCTCTTCTGCCAGCCAAAGTTGCTTTTTATCTTGTCCCGCCGAAGCCTCATTTGAGATATTGAGCGTTTTAAAACTTGTTTTACCAACATCCAACTTTAAACCGCGCGCCATGACTTTATATTGATAAAAATTTAGCTTTTTACCTGTCGTCATGCTTACTTTTACTTCATCTTTTATCGGCGGATTAAACATAAACTGATAACCGTAACTTGCCAAATCTTGCGTGCCTTTTGTCAAAATTTCGGTTTTAGTTTCGCCTTTTTGTTGCATTGTCAGCTTACCTTTTATCCAATCAAAATCAGCTAACAAGGCTTTTTTATCACTTTTGCCCTGATGTAGCTCAAAATGACTGGGTTTTAACCCTTCTTTGGTAACCGCGCCAATGCTAGTGAGTACGCGTTCCCCTAGTAAAGCATAGAGTCCCAAACCTTTAGTCACCGATTGAATGCGGTATTGTTTGCCATTTTGCGTAAAGCTTTCTTTCACTTTGGCAAATGGTTTGCCGTTGCGGGCAACGTCGTATTCTAATTGAACATTTTTGGGCAGTGCTTGCGCCGCGCTGGCACCTAGCAAAAGTATTGGCAAGCATATAAAAATAATGAATTGTTTTAGTTTCAACATACGTTTCTTTCCAAGGTTGGACGGTGGTTGTGTGAAACCATTTAACGCATCACCAATAAATGCGTTGTCTATTTATACAACCACAGTAGGCGCTTCGCCAGTATTTTGCGCCCGTATATGGCCGATTTCATATACCGTTTCACCTGCATCTTGCAGCAATTTTTGCGTAGCTACTGCGTGCTCTTTTGCCACAATCACCACCATACCAATGCCACAGTTAAAGGTTTTGTACATTTCACTATCGGCAATATTGCCTTGCGTTTGCAGCCATTGAAACAGCGGCGGAAGTGTCCAGCTTTTTTTGCTGATTTCGGCCGTTAGCCCCGCTGGCAACACCCGTGGAACGTTTTCTGTAATGCCGCCGCCAGTAATATGCGCCATACCTTTTACAGGCATGGTTTCGATTAATTTTAGCAAAGATTTCACATAAATTTTAGTGGGGGCCATCACCACATCTTTAAATTTTCTGCCATGAAAATCCGACTCAAAATCGATGCCAGAATGTGTAATTAATTTACGAATAAGAGAATAGCCGTTTGAATGTGCTCCGCTGGAAGCAAGCCCCAGCAACACGTCACCAGTAGCAATCGTTGTCCCGTTAATAATGTTTTCTTTATCCACACAGCCGACCGCAAACCCCGCCAAATCATACTCACCTGCAGGGTACATGCCTGGCATCTCTGCGGTTTCGCCGCCCACGAGCGCACAACCCGATTGCTCACAGCCTTCTGCAATGCCTTTAATTACTTGGGCTGCTGTGCCAACTTCCAACTTGCCACAAGCAAAATAATCTAAGAAAAATAGCGGTTCCGCGCCTTGTACTAAAATGTCATTCACGCTCATTGCGACTAAATCAATACCCACGGTATCGTGTTTATTCAGCTCGAAAGCGAGCTTGAGCTTAGTGCCCACACCATCAGTTCCAGAAACCAACACAGGATTTTTAAACTTTTTCGGCATCTCAAAAAGTGAGCCGAAACCACCAATGCCGCCCAATACCTCGGGCCGCATTGTACGCCTAGCAAATGGCTTAATTTGCTCCACCAACGCATCGCCCGCCTCTATGTCAACTCCCGCATCGCGGTAGGTAATAGAACTAGGATTGGATGTATTTGTACTCAAAATGCGTCTCGATTCAGTTTATTGCTGTAAATTCAGTATAATTTTAATTATGCTCTCTAACCAACCGTAATTTTAACTCACTATGGCCAAAACATACCATGGCAAATCAAGCAAAAAACACTAGCAATTTTATCAGCAGCAACCGCTGGCTGATTACCGTAGCCATATTCGCATTTTTATTGTATTTATTACTGCCTATACTCACGCCATTTTTAATCGCAGCGATTCTGGCTTATATTTGCGATCCGCTGGTAGATAAACTGAGTAAGTACGGTATTGGCAACTTCAAAGTTGGCCGCACCCTAGCCACGGTACTGGTAATGCTTGGCATTCTTGGCGTGATGACGTTACTGTTTCTCATCATTGTGCCGCTATTACAAAAAGAATCGCTGCTGCTGGTAGAGCGCCTACCTGCGCTCATCGCCAACATCCGCAACAATGTTGAACCGTGGTTACAAACCAAATTCGGCATTAGCTTGAATATCGACAGCACGCAAATTCAAGACCTAATTACCAAAAATTGGAAAACCGCTGGCGGATTGTTTAGCGACGTACTCAAAAGTGCTGGTAGCCAAGGCCTAGCGCTTGTCGGCATTGTTGCCAATATATTGCTGCTGCCTGTGGTGCTGTTTTATTTGCTGCGCGATTGGGATGGCTTTTTAGCCAGCATCAGCCAGCTCATTCCGCGCGATTGGTCTGATAAAACGCTCGAAATCGCGAAAGAGATTGATCAAGTATTGGCCGATTTTTTACGCGGGCAGCTGGCAGTCATGCTCGCCATGAGCGTATTTTATGTGCTAGGTTTGTGGTTGGCTGGCCTTAATATGGCCTTGCCAATTGGCTTGGTGGCAGGCTTACTAGGCTTTGTGCCGTATTTGGGCATTGCCACTGGCATAGTGCTCGCACTGCTGGTAGCCGCACTACAATTCACCAGTTTTGGCCAATTAGTCCCCGTTTTGTTGGTTTTTGGCATTGGTCAGTTGCTAGAAGGCATGCTACTTACGCCAAAATTAGTGGGCAACCGCATCGGGCTACACCCCGTTGTGGTGATTTTTGCCTTATTGGCAGGTGGGCAATTATTTGGTTTTGCGGGAGTATTGCTCGCCCTGCCAGTAAGCGCGGCGATTGCAGTAGGTTTACGTCATACCAAAACGAGTTATTTGGGTAGCGATGCCTACTTAAAATAACGCCGCATGAAGCAATTACTTCTCGATATAAAGCCAGCGGCGGCGCCTTCGCTACAAAATTTTGTGGTGGGTCGCAACGCAGAAGGACTTTCTAGTTTACTAGCCGCATTTAGCGGCGGCCAGCCAAGGTTTATCTACCTTTGGGGCGAAAAAGGGTGTGGGAAATCGCATTTATTATCAGCCTGCGAGGCAATAGGCATGCGGGTGGTAGATAATGTGCATTTGCTTGATAATGACGCGCAAATTGACTTATTTAATACCTATAACCAGCTAAAAGACGCAGGCGAAACGCTCATTACTGCGGGCTTACACGCGCCTACACAAATGGGTTTGCGTGATGATTTAGCTACCCGCTTGGCTTGGGGTTTGGTGTATCAACTGCATCCGCTCAATGATGATGAAAAAGCGCAAGCTTTAAAACAACACGCGCTTGAACGTGGCATGAAGTTGCCTGATGACGTTGTTGATTATTGCTTACGCTATTTACGCCGCGATTTACCTACCTTAATGGCTACTTTAGACGCATTGGATGAATGGTCGCTCACCGCCCACAAGCCAATCACCGTGCCGATGTTGCGTAAGTTATTACAACTGAACTTAGCGCTTTAGTGACTAGAAACCATGCTTAGAATTACTGAAATCAAACTGCCTTTAACCAGCGCGACAGACAAAGGTCATACCGATGCCGAAATTAGAGCCGCTGTGATCAAAAAGTTGGCTATTAACGCGGCTGATTTGCTTGATTTTTCCATCTTTAAACGTGGGGTAGATGCACGTAAAGCCAATGCCATTTTATTAGTGTACTCGCTAGATGTTAACGTGAACGGCGAAGCGAAAATTCTCGTCAAATTAAGCCGTGACCCGCATGTAAAGCCAAGCCCTGATATTTCATACAAATTTGTTGCTAACGCTTCAAGCACATTAAAATCTCGCCCTGTCGTCGTAGGTTTTGGGCCAGCGGGTATTTTCGCCGCCTTAATCTTGGCGCAATCTGGTTTTAAACCCATAGTGTTAGAACGTGGAAAAGCGGTACGCGAAAGAACCAAAGACACTTGGGATTTTTGGCGAAAAAGCAAACTTAACCCAGAATCAAACGTACAATTTGGCGAAGGCGGCGCAGGCACCTTTTCTGATGGCAAACTCTACAGCCAAATTAAAGACCCTAAACATTATGGCCGCAAGGTGTTGCAAGAGTTTGTAAAAGCTGGCGCACCACCTGAAATTTTATACGTCAGTCATCCGCATATCGGCACATTTAGATTGGTTGGCATGGTGGAAGAAATGCGTAAAACCATTGAATCGCTTGGTGGTGAGGTACGCTTTGAAGCCCGTGTCGATGATATTGAAATAAGCGTTAATTCTAAAGGGCATAATCAAGTACAGGCGGTCTTGCTTGCGAATGGTGAGCGCATCGCTACCAATCATTTAATTTTAGCAGTTGGTCATAGCGCACGTGATACGTTTGAGATGATTCACAAAAAAAACATTTATATTGAAGCAAAGCCTTTTAGCATTGGCTTCCGCATTGAACATCCACAATCGCTGATAGACCGCGCCCGTTATGGCACTAATGCACAACACCCTATTTTAGGGGCGGCGGATTATAAGCTCGTGCATCACGCCAGCAATGGCCGCAGCGTATATAGCTTTTGCATGTGCCCAGGTGGCACAGTGGTGGCTTCTGCTTCTGAACCTGGTTGCGTGGTCACCAATGGCATGAGCCAGTACTCACGCAACGAGCGTAACGCCAATGCTGGCATTGTAGTGGGCATTACGCCTGAGGTGGATTTTCCTGGTGATGCACTCGCTGGTATGCATTTACAACGCAAATGGGAAGCACAAGCCTATGCGCTAGGAGGCAGTAACTACGCGGCTCCTGGGCAACTGATTGGTGACTTTTTAAGCAATCAAGCCTCAACCCAATTTGGCGAAGTCACGCCAAGTTACACGCCAAGTGTGCATCTCACCAATTTAGATTCAGCGTTACCAGAATACGCAATCTCGGCAATCCGTGAGGCGATTCCGCAATTTGCCAAGCAAATTAAAGGTTTTGACCTTGCTGACGGCTTGCTGACTGGCGTTGAAACACGTACTTCTTCACCCATCCGCATCAAACGTAACGATGACGATTTGCAAAGCATCAACACCAAAGGCTTGTACCCGTGTGGTGAAGGTGCTGGTTATGCGGGCGGAATTTTATCCGCAGGCGTGGATGGAATAAGAGTTGCCGAGGCGGTAGCTTTAAGTTTAAACCGATTTAAAAATTAGGTAGCCACTAAAATATCACCTGTGCCTGTATTGCCTAAATTATCCACCCAGCTCACCGCAATTTTATCGCCGACTTTAGCGCCTTTTAAGTGAAAGGTAAGATAGGGATTTTTAGAAATACCAGTCCCCCATTGCATTTCTAGCACGGGGTTTTCATTCAAAGTCGCAACCACCAATTGTATAAAATGCACAGGAATAAGCTGCCCAAAATCGTCTTTTTTACGACCTGTTTCCATCGGATGGCTAATAATCACCTTCACCTCAGTCACCTCGCCAGTGAGCTTGGCGCGCATTTTCATGTTAGCGTCCATTAACCGCACCCGTTTTCTAGCACCACGACATTTTTTGATGCCGTAAAATATTGGTCACCCGCTTTTACAATAATTTTAATGTCTGAGGTTTCGGCCATTTTGATGCGCGTGACCAAATAGGGCAGCGCACCGTTACTGAAAATAAAATTGCCTATCAATACGGTAGGATTATGCTCAACCAATACAGAAATGGCTTCTGTATTGGGGATGCGACTAGTGATTTCAATCTGGACAATTGCGCCATTCTCAGCACGATCTGGCGCGATTAAGTCAATGTCTTTGCTTGGTGTTTCTGCGCTAATGTTTAAGCCTTTACTTGCATCAGCAAGTTTAGTGGCTTCGAAAGCGGCTTTATTCCACTTTAGATTCAATCCTGCCGCTATTGCATTTATAGGCAGCAGTACAAAAGCCATAGCCCCCGCAAAAAGCTTTAAAACATCTCTGCGCCTCATTAGCTTAACCTTTCATTAGCTGCTTTTTCTATTGTTTCTTGTCGGCGTAACTCTTTTAAGCGCGCCTCAACAATCGAATGCTCATAAAAATTACCATCTTTTGCCTTTGTTGCAAATTCCATCTGCTCAATGGCTTTGGTCAAATTATATTGTCGATAATACGATTCTCCCTGCGCCTGAAAGCGCAACAAATTTTTGTTTTTTGCCGTGTAAGCTTTGGCTAAAATATCATAAAAATAGGCATCGTTAGGGTATATCGCTTGCTTATCTTGCACCAGCTTAATGGCTTTATCAGGCTGATTAATCGCCAAAAAGTGCTCTGAGTAGCCATAAATAAGTGCACGATGATTAGGGAACAATGCTAGCCCTTTAGCATATTGGCTGGCAGCTGCTTGCGGA
Source organism: Methylotenera sp. (assembly GCA_025360485.1). Lineage (GTDB taxonomy): Bacteria > Pseudomonadota > Gammaproteobacteria > Burkholderiales > Methylophilaceae > Methylotenera_A. The sequence continues at coordinate 10,802 of JANYCB010000095.1, forward strand.
TTATTGCGAGCCACTTGGATTCGCGCATCTAAACTTTCAAAAAATGCATTTTGCCCAGTATTTTTCGTGGCACTTTTTCTAATCCATTGCAATTGATTTTGCGCACCAGTTAAGTCATTTTTACGCAGCATGGCCACCGCTAGGCCATAATGTTCCGCAGTTTCATTGGCAAAGCGATGTTCTTTGATGTTATTTTGAAACTGATCAATTGCATCTTGCGCCAAACCATTATTGGCGCGCAATTTGGCTCGCACTAACTGAAAATCTAAACTATCGGCTACCTGTCTATAAGGCATCGTTTCCACACGATTCGACACATCCGCAATACGTTCCGAAGTAAGCGGATGGGTACGCAGAAAACTCGGTGCAGTGCCTTCAGTAAAGCGAGTACCTTGCTGCAAATTAGTAAAGAAGGCAGGCATAGCGCGCACATCAAAACCTGCGGCATCTAAAATGCTTAAGCCCACTCGGTCTGCTTCACGTTCGTGCTCGCGCGTATAGTCCAACTGGCGTTGAACTCCTGCTGCCCCTACGCTTGCCATAGCGCCATTGGCGAGCTCCGGATTAGCTCGTGCCATCAATATCGCTAGTGCAATACCGCCAATATTTTTAAATAAATCTGTTTTTTGTTGTGCCAACATACGCGCCATATGATGTTGCGTAACATGGCCAATTTCGTGGCCTAACACGCTGGCAAGTTCCGATTCGCTATTGGTTGCTAAAATCAGCCCGGTATGTACGCCAATTACGCCGCCTGGCATGGCGAACGCATTAATCGAGTTATCTTGCACAACAAAAAAGTTAAATTTCTGTTGTTTATCTGGGCTAGCTGCCACCAATCTGTTGCCTAGCGCGTTAAGGTAATCAATCACCTCAATATCTTGCACCACGTCGTCGCTCACGGCCACATCGCGCATAATTTGTTCGCCAATGCGCTGCTCATCTTGCGGTGTGAGTACAGTTTGCGATACATCGCCCAAGTCTGGCAAGCTAGTATCTAAATTGGTTGGGCTTGCGTAGGGTTTGCCAGTGAGCGATGGCTGTTTGGTAGGTTCAGTACCATTTGCCGCAAAAACACTATTTGCCACCAGCAATGCACTAATTAATATGGTCTTTAATTTCATTATTGTTATGATAGCTACTTTATAGCTCTAGTTCAGTAGGAATTATTAACATGAGTAAACTCAGCCATTTCGATACTAGCGGGCAAGCACACATGGTAGATGTTGGCGATAAGCCACAGACCAAGCGCAGTGCGGTTGCCAGCGGTGTTATTAAAATGTTGCCTGCTACCTTAAAGCTCATTCAACAAGGTGATGCAAAAAAAGGTGATGTGCTTGGTATTGCACGCATTGCTGCGATTCAAGCCAGCAAAAAAACCTCTGATTTAATTCCATTGTGCCACCCTATTACCTTAACTAAAGTATCTGTAACGTTTGAGGTGGATGAAAAGACTACTTTCATCACCTGCACAGTGTCCACTGAAACCACTGGTCAAACTGGAGTTGAGATGGAAGCGCTAACTGCGGTGGGTGTGGGTTTGCTGACTATTTATGATATGTGCAAAGCGGTAGATCGTGGTATGACGATAGGCGATATAAAGCTACTAGCAAAACTCGGTGGTAAATCTGGTACATGGAGTTTGAAATGAAATTTTTGGCAATTAAAAATATAAGGAGTTGCTAATGGAGCCATTATTCATCACACCAATATTTACCTTGATTGGCACGCTAATTGGCGGCTTAGTCACATTTGCTGTCAATCGCCAGCAGTTCAAACACCAACTTGAAACCTTGCACGAAGCACATAAAACAGAATTCATGGCAGAACAAACTGCGCGTTATTTTTTAAGCCACAAAGGCTATACCGATCGATCATTTGACGTGCTAATAAAACATCTTGGTGGATTTGAAGAAGATGAATTGAGAAAGATACTGGTGCGCGCCGGCGCAGTACGTGAGTACCACAATGACGGCACTGAATGGTGGTATTTGCTTTCGCGTGAAGACGAGCGCCTAGTAAAAATGAAAGACAGATAAAATTATATTTTAGGAGTAGCTATGATTAAGTTATTATGGATTTGTGCAATATTGACGTTCAATTTAAGCGCTTGTGAGCAGCAAAAACAAGCCTCCGCCGAAGTGGGTGCGGTGCCTAAAACAATCATGGATAAGGCTAAAAACGATTTAAATAATGCTGAGGCACTCGCGGCCGAACAAAGAAAATCTTTAGAAAATTTAGATGCGCCAGCAGAAGCAGCGAAATAACCGATACCGATAACATACTAGTTCCTTCAATTCATTAACCCTGAGTGGTCAGGGTTAATGAATTATAATAATTTAACTTTTAAAATTTAATCTAATTTATGGCGCAGCTGGAGGTGCTAGTGGCGCATCGTCTGCATCATTCACATCGTGACCAGCCGCATGCTCATTAGCCTCGTTTGCTTCATTCACTTCGTTCGCATCACGGCTGCCATGTCGGCTGCCTGATGTAGAACCCCCAGTTGTATTGCCTGTGGTTGTTCCACCACCATGACGTTCATGCTCAACATGCACTTGACCACCAGTCGCGCCGCCTCCATGCTCATGCCCTGCTGGGTCATCCGCACCACGTTTTGCCATAGCAGGCACTGCAACCAATGTAATTCCCACAGTTAATAATACAGTTAACAGTAATTTACTCATTTTCAATTCTCCTTAAAACAAGATGGAAATACATGAAACGGGTATTCACCCATCCCAAGAAGAAATAATATACGGGAAATATTCCCATGTAAAGAATTATTTGAGGTTATTTTTTACATACGTAAGGAGTTACATCTAATGGCGATGTTTCGCCTAACACCAAAGCCGCCACCAAAGCCGCACTCGCGGGCGCCATCGTGAGGCCATATCTAAAATGGCCAGTGTTCAAATATAAATTTTTGATTGTAGGATGCGCAGAAATCGTCGGGAGATTGTCTGGGGTTCCTGGCCGCAAGCCGCTCCAGTGCTTGATGATAGGCATGCCTTTAAGCGCTGGCATAATAGCTTCGGCTTTCGCACTAATTTCATTGCGCACGGCTTCTGTCACGCCAGTATCAAACCCAACATCCTCTAAGGTGCTACCTGCTAGCAAGTGGCCATCACGTCGCGGAATTAAGTAAAAGCCTTCTTTAAATACAATTTGTTCAAGATTTTTTTGTGGTTTATAAAGTAGAATCTGCCCGCGCATTGGTTTGATATTAAGTTTAGCGCTAGTATCTTTTAGCAACTCGAAACTCCATGCACCAGAAGTCACCACAAATTGATCTGCGGCCAAGGTTCCCCCATTTACCGTTTGCCACGTATTTAATTCTGAAGTTTGTTTAAGCGGCACAAGTTCAGTGCGCTCTAGCATGGTGACCTTATTTTGAATAAGCCACTGTCGCAAGGCCTGCATAAGAAACGGTGGGCGTATTTGGCACACTGTCGGCAGCCAATGTGCGTTTTCTCCACCACTAGATTGCACGCCAAATGCGGATGCTTTTACCGCTTGAATAGGTAGTTGATTCTGCGCACACCATGTTTGCGCGGCTTCAGCATCAAAATTTGGCAATAACAACATGCCAGATTGGTCGAAATCGCAGCCAATGCCTGTCTCATGTTGCAATTGCTGGCTTAGCGCTTTATAAGCATTCGCACCGCTGTTTGTGAGTGCGTTCACAGGCGCTGAATACATCCAAGGCAAAAGTGGAAAAATGATGCCGCCGCCCGCCCAAGAAGACTCACCAGAATTTTGGCTGGCAATTTGGTTACGCTCTACAATGGTAACGCTGCAACCGCGCTTTACAAGCGCCATCGCAGTCATACAACCAACAATGCCGCCGCCTACAACAATTACTTTTTGCTTAGTCAATTATTTACCCAGTTTTTTTATTTGCCAGAAACCAAATAGATTTCTGCCGCGACTAAATTTTCTGGGCTGCCTAGCAACACCAAAACATCGCCATCAGCCAATGTAATATCAGGGCGCGGAAGGATGTCTTCCAGCATATTGGGACGGCGAATTAATTGTACTTCTACATTAAATTTCGCAAAATCAATATGATCTAAACGCAATTTTTTTGCATATGAATTTTTGCTAATTTCAATCGAATGTAGCCTGACTTGTTGCTCATCGGCAACACTAGTGTCTGAAACGCCACGGAAGTAACCTTTAAACATTTTATAGCGCTCTTCGCGAAAACGCCGAATACGTTTAACCACTCTATTTAGTGGTACACCCAATAAAACAAGGGCATGCGAAGCCAGCATTAAACTGCCTTCTAACACCTCTGGCACAACCTCAGTCGCACCTGCCTCACGAAATTCATCCATATGTGCATCGTCATAAGTGCGCACAATCACTGGCAGCTTTGGGTAAGCCTCTTGCGCCACGTGCAGTACTTTCATCGAGGCACGCATATCGGAGTAGCTCACAATCAACGCTTTAGCACGCGCGCCACCAGCGGCTTCAAGCACAATGCGTCGGCCTGCATCGCCATACATCACATGCTGCCCCGCCGCTGCGGCTTCATGTACACGTGTCGGGTCGATATCTAAAGCAATAAAAGGAATATTTTCTTCCTTCAAAAAGCGTCCAAGATACTGGCCGCTACGACCATAACCGCAAATAATCACGTGACCTTTTAAATTTTTACTCACACTATTAAGCTCTTCCACAACTTGGCTACTATTGCGTATATAACTTTTAACCAATTTACGCGCAATGCGGCCATTATATTGAATGAAAAATGGGGCAATCACCATCGACAATAAAGACGCCGCAAGGACTAATTGCAAATTATTACCGCCAATTAAATTTTGCTCCAAACCAAGCGCTAAAATAACAAAGCTAAACTCGCCTGCTTGCGCCAAAATAATACCGGTGCGTATGCCAACACCAAGCTCAAAGCCAAAAAATTTAGTTAAAACAGCCACGACTAGCGCTTTAAATAAAACAAAACTCACTAAAAGCAACATGACTAAATCGATATGATGAATCATATAATTAAAATCAAGCAGCATGCCGACGCTAATAAAAAACAAGCCGAGCAGAATATCGCGGAAAGATGCAATGTCAGATTCCACCTGATAACGGTAGCGTGTTTCAGAAATTAGCATGCCTGCAATAAACGCACCCAGCGCGTAAGACAAACCTGCAATTTTGGTCGCGGCAGATAAAAGCAAGGTCACCATGAGCACGTTCATGACAAAAAGCTCGCGTGAGCGCTGACGCGCAACCAAACCAAACCAGAAGCTCACAATCGTTTTGCCAAATTTAAACAGCAAAAATAGCAATGCCGCAGATTTAACCAAGGACAAGCCCAATGTATGCGCTAAGGTGTCTGATGGTGCACCCAATGCGGGAATTAGCACCAAAATAGGGATTACCGCTAAATCTTGAAACAACAAAATACCAATACTTAAACGACCATGTCGTGAATTTAAATCAACACGCTCCATTAAAATTTTAGAAACAATTGCGGTGGAGGACATGGTGAGTGCCGCACCAATCACAAACGCCGTTGGTAGATTTAAGCCCGCTGACCAGCCTAGTAACATGGTTACAGCCAAGGTAATAAGCACCTGCGCGCCGCCCAGACCAAATAAGGTTTTTCGCATCGCATAAAGCTTAGGCAAACTAAACTCTAAACCAATGCTGAACATGAGAAACACAATACCGAATTCCGCAACATGGCGGCCTGATTCGGTACTTGGCAAAAAATTAAATCCGGATGGGCCAAACAACATCCCGACTACAAAGTACGCCAGCATGGCGGGCAAGCGCAGCGCACGAAACAAGGCAACCGCTAATACAGAGCTAGTGAGCAGGAGTAAAACGCTGGTTAAGGAATCAAACATTTAGGCCATTTATCGTTATGAGTTGTTGAATTTGTTCTTGCTATTGATACGTTTAGGCAAAAATTGTGCCTACTTTAGTCATTTTACCCAAAAATCCACTTTTTTTGCTTTATTAGTAGTGCATTCCCTTTTATACTAAAGGCCTATGTCACCCACATTACTACAATCTGGACGATCTCACGCGCCAAAAGCAGGCACGCTAGAATTAGCGCGCAATGTGCTGATGATTGAAGCACAAGAGATTACAGCCTTAGCCAACAGGCTGGATGCCAATTTTGATGCCGCCGTGCTGCTTATTTTACAGTGCCAAGGTCGCATTGTGGTAAGTGGTATGGGAAAATCTGGTCATATTGGCGGAAAAATCGCTGCGACGCTTGCCAGCACTGGTACGCCAGCCTTTTTTATGCATCCAGCTGAGGCCAGCCATGGCGACCTGGGCATGATCACCACGGGTGATGTGGTCATTGCACTTTCCAACTCGGGCGAAAGCGACGAGTTGCTCAACATTTTGCCCACAATCAAAAGATTGGGCGCCAAAATCATTAGCATTACGGGCGCCACCAACTCTACGCTGGCCAAAGAATCTGATGTGCATTTAAGTGCAGAAGTATCGCAAGAAGCTTGCCCGTTGGGTTTGTCACCCACCGCAAGCACAACGGCTGCACTTGCGCTTGGGGATGCGCTGGCAGTGTGTGTATTGGATTGCCGCGACTTTTCGGCTGAAGATTTTGCGCGCTCACACCCTGGTGGCAACATTGGCAGGCGTTTGCTTTTGCGAGTAAAAGACATCATGCGTACTGGCAACGCCGTCCCTAGTATTAAGGAGGGTGAATTATTATCAGTCGCTTTAACCGAAATGACCAAAAAAGGCTTGGGCCTGACAGCCATTATTAATGCGGCTAAACAGCCAATCGGCATTTTTACTGATGGTGATTTACGCCGTACGTTTGCCAAGGGTATTTATACCAACAGCGCCAAAATTGCCGATGTGATGCATAGCAATCCCAACACTATTCATGTAAACCAACTAGCCGTAGAAGCCATAGAAATGATGGAACAGAAAAAAATTAATGGTCTCTTGGTAATTGACGATGCGGGAAAACTGGTGGGCGCTTTTAACATGCACGATATACTCAAAGCGAAAGTAGTTTGATGACCAATTTTAATATAGATATTTCTGAAGATATTTTAGCTCGTGCTAAAAAAATTAAATGCGTGGTTTTTGATGTAGACGGCGTGATGACAGATGGCGGCCTCGGCATAGGTGACGATGGACAAGAATACAAGAATTTTCATAGCCTAGATGGATTAGGCATGAAGTTACTCAAAGCGTCTGGTGTAAACATGGCGATTATTACTGGCCGCACTTCAAATGTTGTGAAGAAGCGTGCAGAAACCACAGGCATCGCACATTTTTATCAAGGCGTAGAAGATAAGCTGGAAGCCTTTAACGATTTGCTCCAAAAAATGCATTTACAGGCGGATGAAGTGGCTTTTATGGGCGATGATGTAGTAGATGCGCCGGCGATGCGACGCTGTGGCTTAGCACTTAGCGTACCTTCTGGTCACCGCTTACTTAAACCGCATGCGCACTATATTACAAAAGCCCAAGCGGGACGCGGTGCAGTACGCGAAATATGCGAACTGATTATGCAGGCTCAAGGCACGTTTGATGGGCAAATGGCACAATTCTTTGAATAAATTGAGTGAATGGAATATTTAATTAATGCTTGGCCGTTCCACCATATTTTTCCCGCTAACTTTAGCAATACTGCTGGCAATAATAACGTTTTGGATTAATTTAACGGTAGAGCAACAAGGGCCTAAAATTGATGGTAGTGATCGCCACGACCCAGATTATACGATGAACAATTTTGTAAACACACAAACCGATGCTACTGGGAAACTACGCTACGTGCTGGCGGCGGCGGAGATGGTGCATTATCCAGATGATGACACCACAGTGCTGCAGCGCCCGCGCTTTACACAGTACACCGTAGATAAACCTTATACACAAATCGAGGGTTTACGTGGTTATGTGTCGAGCAATGGCGAAGAAGTTGAGCTAGTGGATAACGTAAAAATTGTACGCCAGGCATTTGATGGCAAGGGTGAAATGCAAGTAGCTACTGAAAAATTGATTATTTTACCAAACCAAGATTTAGTAAAAACTAATAGCCCTGTAGTGATTACGCAAGCTCCCAAAACTGTAATACACGCTACAGGTATGATTTATGATAAAAAAAATCGTACCGTAAAGTTAATTAGCAGAGTCAAAGTGCATTACGAAAACCCCACTGGTATGGCATTAAAAACACAAAAGCCTATTACCAAACCAGCCAGCAAGCCTTTAAGCGCAGTTTCACCAGCTGCACCATCTACTAAGGTAAGCAGCGCTGCAACTAAGGCTACAAAACCCAATACTGCAAAAGCAAGCACTAAAAAGTCAGAAAAAAAACAGCAATCTATTAGGATAAAATCGCGGAGTAAAAATGGATAATCTCTTTCGCACTAGCTTGTTATGCGCTGGTTTAATACTGGGCTTTTGCTTCAGCCTAGAAGTATTGGCCGAAGCCGCAGACCGCGACAAACCCATAGAACTTGAAGCCGATACAGTGACAGTCAATGATGCTAAAAAAATCAGCACCTATTCTGGCAATGTAATTTTAACGCAGGGTACGCTCATTATTCATGCCGACAAACTTATTGTACGTGAGGATAAAGAAGGCTTTCAGCACAGCACTTCCAATGGCAACCCGACCACATTCAAGCAAAAACTTGAGGGTAAAAATGAATACATGGAAGGCAACGCCCAGCGTATCGAATACGATGGCCGCATGGATAAAGTCCAGCTTTATACTAGGGCATGGGTAAAGCGTGGCGAAGATATTGTGCATGGCGATTATATTAGCTACGACGCCAATGCAGAATACGCAGAAGTCATCGGCGGTGTTAAATCGGAAAGTGGTGATAACTCTAGTGGCCGTGTAAAAGCGATTATCCAACCAAAGAATAAACAGGCGCCAAAGGTAGACGCACCCAAACCAGATGGGGCTAAATTAGAAGTCCCGCAAACAGACGCATCAAGCTCAACTGCCGCCGCGCCGAGTGTCAGCAAAGCACTCAGATTTACCAATAAACTTGAATTACAACCTAACCAATAAGCAAAAAAATGAGCGAACTCATTGTAGAAAATCTTCGTAAATCCTATAAATCTCGCACTGTAGTGCAGGATATATCGCTGCAAATCAATAGTGGCGAGGTGGTAGGTTTACTTGGCCCCAACGGCGCGGGCAAAACCACCAGCTTTTACATGATGGTGGGCTTGGTGCCGCTGGATGCTGGGCGCATATTGCTTAATGGCAAAGATTTAAGTCGCCTGCCGATTCACAGCCGTGCACGCCTAGGTCTGGCATATCTACCGCAAGAACCTTCTGTTTTTCGCAAACTTACTGTCACCGAAAATATTATGGCGGTACTTGAACTGCAAGAATTAACCGAAGCTGAAATGCACACGCAGTTAGAATCGCTATTGCAAGAACTACACATAGTGCATATTCGTAACAACGCTGCAGTGAGTCTATCAGGTGGTGAGCGGCGGCGCGTCGAAATTGCACGTTGCCTGGCCACCAACCCCAGCTTCATTTTACTCGATGAGCCTTTTGCTGGCATCGACCCAATTGCCGTGCTGGATATTCAAAAAATTATTCGTTTTTTAAGCGCAAAAAATATTGGTGTGTTAATTACAGACCACAATGTACGCGAAACGCTTGGCATTTGCGATCGCGCCTACATAGTGAATGACGGCAGCGTATTTGCGTCGGGCAAGCCTGCCGAAATTGTGAATAACGAAGCAGTTCGTGAAGTGTATTTAGGTAAAGATTTTAGGCTTTGATATTATGGCTTTGAAGCAAAATTTACAATTACGCATTTCACAAAATTTAGCGCTTACGCCGCAATTACAGCAATCTATTCGCTTATTACAATTGTCTTCGCTCGAACTCAACCAAGAACTTGATATCATTCTGCAAGAAAATCCTTTATTGGAGCTGCTTGAAGGCGATAGCGCTGAGGGCGAATTTGATGATGATGCCACGCTTGCGGACACAGAAAATGCTAACGCCGGCGACACGACTGATGCCGATGGTGTGCAAACAAACGAAATCGATGACTTTGAGAATGATGCTTTTAGCAATATAGATTATCAAGAAATCACTAATACTTCGACCCAAACTGAAGAAGCTCCACCAGAAATCTCAAGTACTAAAGATGACTTTTCGGCCACCGATTTTGATGATGACTATGATGAATACGGTAGCGCTAGTAATTGGGATGAAGGTAGCCGCCAGAACAATAGTGACGACGATGACGGCGACTATAGTCGCCAAGAAATTATTGCAGAGAGCCTTAGGGATCATCTCCTAAGCCAGCTCAACCTCATGCCACTCTCCGAGCGTGACTTAAAGTTAGTGTTTTTATTGATTGATAGCATTAACGAAGATGGCTACTTAGAGGAATCACTCGAAGAGATTTTCGAATCACTTCCATTAGAACTTGAAATCGAGCTAGTCGAGTTGCAGACCGCATTAAAACTCATTCAGAATCTAGATCCGCCTGGCATGGGTGCAAGCAATTTACAAGAATGCATTATGTTGCAGCTGAATGCGCTGCCAGACGAAACCGAGTATTTATGCCTTGCTAAAAACGTCGTCAGTCAACATCTTGCCGTATTAGCAAACAAAGATTTTGCCAAGTTACGTAAGTTGCTTAATTGTGATGAGGCCGCTCTGAAAGGTGCGCAAACGCTCATCAAACAACAGAATCCACGCCCTGGTAGCGATTACGCACAACTGAGTAAAGATCACTTTATTCAACACGAAGTGCTAGTTAAAAAAGTCAAAGGCATTTGGATTGCAACGCTGAATGATGGCGTGATTCCTAAGCTGCGCATTAACCAAGTATATGCCGATATTTTGAAGCGTAACCGCGAAAACTCGAATCAATATTTGCAAACACAAATGCAAGAAGCCAAATGGATGATTAAAAATATCCAGCAGCGGTTTACGACAATTTTGCGCGTTTCGCAGGCTATTGTGGATAGACAGCGGAATTTTTTTGAACACGGTGAAATTGCCATGCGGCCCTTGGTATTGCGTGAGATTGCTGAAGAACTTGAGTTGCATGAATCTACCATTTCGCGCGTCACCACACATAAATACATGCTCACGCCACGAGGTGTTTTTGAGCTGAAATACTTTTTTGGCAGCCATGTAGCAACCGATGCTGGTGGTGAATGTTCCGCAACCGCCATTCGGGCGCTAATTAAACAAATCGTGAGCGAAGAAAACATTAAAAAACCGCTATCAGACAGCCAGTTTAGTGAAATTTTGTCCAAACAAGGCATTGTCGTTGCAAGACGCACTATCGCAAAATATAGAGAATCACTGAATATTCCACCAGCCAATTTAAGAAAATCTTTGTAATAAAAATTACAAAAATATATGCAATATGCCATTTGGAATAGTTGCGTGCAATCGCCAAAGGTGTACACTAAAATTGTTCGAATAGATTTATGCCCTACTTTTTTGGCGCTAAATTTTTAGAACAATTTCAAAAAGGAGCAAGTCATGAATTTACAATTAACTGGACATCACTTAGAAATTACTCCTGCCTTACGCGATTACGTGCAAAGCAAGCTAGTTAGAATCCGCAATCATTTTGATCATGTGATTGATGTGAAAGTTACCATGAGTGTAGAAAAACTCGCCCAAAAGGTAGAGGCTACATTACATGTGCCAGGCAATGATTTACATGCCGAGTGCGTAGACGAAAATATGTACAGCGCCATTGATATGCTGACAGATAAATTAGATCGTCAAGTAGTAAAACATAAAGAAAAAAATGCTAATCATCATAAATCCAATGGCGCGGTTAAACACCAAACTGTTAATTAACCCAAACCTCTCCTATGGCTCAAATAAACGTTAGTGAGCTATACAAAGATACCCGCCTCAAGCTCAAACTCAACTGGGTTGCTGGGCTTGATGGCGGCACTAATCAACTCAATTCCGAAAATGTTACTAAGCCTTCATTGGCACTGATTGGTCATCTTAACTTTGTACACCCAAACCGCGTACAGGTATTGGGCTGCGCCGAAATGGATTATTTGCGCTCTTTAAGCATCATCGCGATGCAACAAGCGATTGCCAATTTATACTCAACCGACTTAGCTGCTGTAGTTGTCGCCAATGGCGAAAAACCACCTAAAGAACTCATTACCGCAGCCAATTCGCACAACACCCCGTTGTTTACATCACCTATGCAAAGCCCGCAGCTAATGGATTTATTAAGCCATTATCTGAAACAAGCCATTGCAGAAACTACCAGCCTACATGGCGTATTTATTGAGGTGCAGGGGTTTGGCGTACTCATTAAAGGCGCTGCTGCTATAGGCAAGAGCGAGTTGGCACTTGATTTAATATCACGCGGACATCGCTTAATTGCCGATGATATTGTCGATTTTTATCGCATCTCACCCGATCGCATTGAAGGCCGCTGCCCAGCCTTGTTGCAGGATTTTCTGGAAGTGAGAGGGCTTGGCATACTGAATATCCGCGCCTTATATGGCGATAACTCAGTTAAACCCACCAAACCCCTAGATTTAATCATTCAGCTAGAATTAGCAGATAAACTTCACCCGCAAACGCTCGATAGACTTAACGTAAAAACACAACATGAGCGTGTTTTAGAAGTAGATATCAGCAAAGTGATCATTCCCATTGCCGCGGGTCGTAATATTGCAGTACTTGTAGAAGTGGCTGTGCGGAACCATATATTATTACTACGTGGTATAAATGCCACACAACAATTTAGCAAGCGACAAAAACAAATGATGCAAAAAGATAACAAAATCCAAAAAATTAAAGCCATAGAAAGTAAAAAGGTCTAATTTTGGAACTCATTATTGTGACAGGCCTTTCTGGCTCTGGTAAAAGTATTGCGCTGAGCGTGCTTGAAGACAGCGGGTATTACTGCATCGATAATTTACCAGCCACGCTATTGCCACAAATTTCGCATCACTTGGATGCCACAAATCAGCACAAAGTCGCAATTAGTATCGATAGCCGAAGTGCAGCACTTGAAGCACTTCCAAACGCAATTGAAATGCTAAAAAGTAGCGGTATTTCAGTGCGAGTATTATTTTTGGAATCCTCTGTAGAAACGCTGGTGAAGCGATTTTCCGAAACGCGTCGCAAACATCCATTAAGTGACGATAACACCACGTTAGCTGAAAGTATCTCACACGAACGTGACCTTTTGGCAGGATTGGTGGGTCTTGGACATCATATCGACACCAGCAACTTAAGTGCCAATACACTACGCAACCACATTCGCGAGCTCATTTTGCATGTCGACAATAAACTGGAAAGCGCCAGTCCAGTGTTGTTATTTACTTCATTTGGCTTTAAAAATGGTATCCCTTTAGATGCGGATTTTGTGTTTGACGTGCGTAGCTTACCCAACCCGCATTACGACCCTATTTTGCGGCCACTAACAGGCAAAGATAATCTAGTCAGAGAGTTTTTAGAAAAGCAGCCTGCAGTCATTGAAATGCTGGCCGACATACAGCATTATGTTGAAAAGTGGCTGCCAAGCTTTGATGCGGATAACCGCAGCTATTTAACCGTGGCGATTGGCTGTACTGGTGGCCAGCACCGATCTGTCTATTTTGTAGAGCAATTAAGCGCGTATTTTAAACAACAAAAACAAAAAGTGATTATTCGACATCGCGAGCTTGGTTAATTGATTGTTATTTTTTTTGAAGGTAAAGTAGCATGATTGGAATTTTAATTATCGCACACGGTAGCATGGGTCAAAGTCTGATTAGTTGCGTCAGCCATGTGCTGGGTAAAACACCGTCACAGTTAGAATGTTTTGCAGTAGGCACCGACGACGACCCGACTGATTTATTGCCTCACGCGCAGCAAATCGTCGAAAAACTCAACACAGGTGAAGGCGTATTGGTGCTGTCCGATATGTATGGTGCGTCGCCATGTAATTTGGTGGCGAAATTGCTCGCGCCAAACCATGTGGAAGGCGTTGCAGGTGTGAATCTGCCTATGCTGGTACGTGTGTTGAATTATCGCGATAAACCCATCAAAACCTGTGTAGATAAAGCGATTAGTGGTGGGCGCGACGGTGTGGTGCATTTTACCAAACTGGGTTGTGACCATCCTGATAAAAAAATGAATAACTAAAAGCCAATAACAGAAAATAACCATGATTAAACAAGAATTAGAAATTATCAACAAACTTGGCCTGCATGCACGTGCCAGCAGCAAACTCACACAAGCCGCTAGCCAATTCGCCAGTGAAATTTGGATAGAAAAAAACGGTCGCAAAGTCAATGCTAAAAGCATTATGGGAGTAATGATGCTGGCCGCCGCCATGGGCTCCACCATTACGCTAGAAACCAATGGTACAGATGAGCAGGCGGCAATGGATGCGCTAAAAGCGCTGATTAATGATTATTTTGGCGAGGGCGAATAGCTTTGTCCAATATTGAGCCTAGCCACCAATCAAGTTTTAGCATACACGGCATTGGTGTATCTAGCGGCATTGCGATTGGACAAGCGCATTTAGTCTCAAATGCCTTGCTAGAGGTGGTGCATTACCAATTACCGCCACATCTCATCAATGAAGAAGTCACACGCTTTGACAACGCCATACTCACCGTTAAAAAAGATTTAGAAGTCATTCGCAGTTCGCTGTCAAAAAACGCACCTGCAGAACTAGCAGCCTTCATCAGCACGCATTTGAGCATGCTGGCCGATAAATCACTTTCTGAAGTACCAAAAGAAATCATCCGTAAAGAACACTGCAATGCAGAGTGGGCAATTAAACAGCAAATGGATGACATTGTTGATCAATTTGAAGCAATTGAAGACGAATATCTGCGTGAGCGTAAGCATGATGTTGTGCAAGTGGTGGAACGCGTTATCAAAGTGTTACTTGGTCATCCTAGGCAGGCGCCCAATCTAACCAAGGAAAAACAACAGCAAGAAAATGCGATTATTTTAGTTGCGCACGACATATCCCCCGCAGATGCGATTCAATTTAAGCAACATCATTTTGCGGCGTTTATTACCGATGTTGGCGGCGTTACTTCCCACACTGCGATTTTAGCGCGCAGCCTGAATATCCCGTCGATAGTAGCTTTGCAGCGTGCGCGCGATTTAATTAACGATGGTGAGTTAATCATTGTTGACGGTAGCTTGGGTGTGGTGATTGTCAATCCATCCAAAGAAATATTAGCCGAATACAAGCTGCGGCAAGATCAGTGGTCGCTCGAGCAGCAAAAACTAAAGCGTATTAAATCCACCAAAGCGGTCACCATGGATGGAACCACTATTGATCTTTACGCCAATATTGAGGTGCCTGAAGATGTGGAGGCAGTTAAAGCCTCTGGTGCCACTGGGATTGGCCTATATCGTACAGAATTTTTGTTTATGAATAAGCGCGAAATGCCAGATGAGGAAGAGCAGTTTCAGGCTTATAAACAAGTGGCTGAAGCCATGCATGGTTTGCCAGTTACCATCCGCACACTAGATTTAGGCGCAGATAAGCAAATGAATCCCGATTCTGTTTCAGATTGCGCAAACCCAGCGCTGGGCTTACGTGCTGTACGATTATGCTTATCAGAGCCTCAAATTTTTCACACTCAGCTACGCGCTTTGCTGCGTGCCTCGCACTATGGCAACATTAAAATATTAATTCCCATGCTTTCCACTTTGTCAGAATTGCGTCAAACTAAACTATTACTTGAGCGAGCAAAAATATCGCTAAGCAAGCAAAATGTGCCATTTAATGAAAGCATCGCGCTAGGTGGCATGATAGAAGTGCCTGCAGCCGCCATCAATGCCGAGGCGTTTGCTAAAGAACTCGATTTCTTGTCTATTGGTACAAATGATTTAATTCAGTACACACTGGCCATTGACCGCACTGATGACGCGGTTGCTCACTTGTATAACCCACTGCATCCGTCGGTATTAAAACTGATTTCAATGACTATAAAGGCTGGCGCAAAACTAGGCAAATCAGTCGCGGTGTGTGGTGAAATGGCTGGCGATGCTAAACTGACCAAGTTGTTGATTGGCATGGGGTTACGCCAGCTTTCTATGCATCCCTCTAATTTGCTTAGCGTAAAACAACAGATATTGCATAGCCAAACCGCCAAGCTAATTAGCAATGCACGTAAAGTACTCAACCACACCGATTTAGAAAAAATTGAACCTCTTGTAGCTAAATTTAATCTGCAATAATATATAAAGGAATTACCATGACCACTGAAATTTCAACGCCTAGCAATGATGACAAAAACATCGCAACCGTGACGCACTTAGGGGGTACGGTATTTTCATTTATTCCCGCTTTAATCGTCTGGATTCTCAAGAAAGACGATAGCGCTTAATATTGCCGACCAAGCCAAAGAGGCACTTAACTTTCAAATTACGGTTCTAATTGCTCAGTTTATTGCTGCCGTTTTGGCTATTATTCTTATCGGATTTTTATTTATGGGTCTAATTTGGCTAGCCAATGTTGTTTTATGCATTATCGCCGCCATATCTACTAGCAAAGGCGAAACTTATCGCTATCCATTTTGTTTACGATTAATCAACTAATTAATCAAGAAAGAAATTTTGTGTCAAACCCATTATTGCATTTTGCTGGCTTACCCAAATTTAACGAAATTAAGCCAGAGCACGTCTTGCCCGCGTTAGACACCCTTTTAAGCGAGGGCAAACAAACCATTGCAACATTAGCCACTAGCACTGATGATCCGACATGGCAGAATTTTGCGCTTAAATTAGAGGATTTAGACGAAAAAATTTCGCGTGCTTGGAGTCAAGTTAGTCACATGAATTCAGTGGTGAATAGCCCAGAATTGCGCGAAGCCTATAATGCAAATTTGGCGAAGTTAACCGATTTTTATAGTGATTTAGCGCAAGATGAGAGACTTTATGCGAAATACCGTGCGATTCAAAATAGCCCAGCCTTTGCTAAACTTAACAGCGCTCAGCAAAAGATAATTGATAATGAAGTACGAGATTTTAAATTAGGCGGCGCAGAATTGGCACCCGACCAAAAAGCACGTTTTAAAGCGATTAACGAAGAACTCTCTAAACTTGCTGCAAAGTTTGAAGAAAACGTACTCGACACCACCAATGAATACGCGCTCTATGTTGAAAACACTTCTGAACTAACGGGCATACCTGAAGATGTACTACAAACGGCTAAAGATGCTGCTGTAGCCGATAAAAAAGCAGGTTATAAATTCACGCTACATTTCCCCAGCTATATACCTGTATTGCAATATGTAGATAACCGCAGCCTGCGCGAGACTTTGTATCGTGCTTATGCCACGCGTGCCAGCGAATTTGGAAATATTAAGTTTGATAACACACCTATTATCACGCAGTTGCTTAAATTACGGCTAGAATCTGCCCAGATGCTAGGGTTTAACAACTTCTCTGAACTCTCGCTCGCCACCAAAATGGCGGATACGCCAAAACAGGTGATTGAATTTTTACAAACATTGGCAAACCGCGCCAAACCATATGCTGAGCAAGACATGCGTGAATTAGTTGCCTATGCGAGCAAGCTTGGAATTGATGACATACAAGCCTGGGATGTGGCATATGTATCGGAAAAATTGCGTGAAGAAAAATATGCTTTTTCTGATTTAGAAATAAAGCAATACTTCCCCGAAGCCAAAGTGATGGCGGGACTTTTTAAAGTTGTCGAAACCATTTTTGGGGTATTTGTAAAAAAATCGAACGCGCCTACTTGGCACAAAGATGCACATTTTTATGAAATTACCGACCATGGCGGCAAACTTATTGGCCAGTTTTACTTAGACCTCTATGCCCGCAATAACAAGCGTGGTGGCGCTTGGATGGATGATGCCATTACGCGCCGCATTGTGGGCGATAAGCTCACCACACCAGTTGCGTACTTAACCTGTAACTTTTCGGCACCTGTCGGCGATAAACCGGCACTATTCACACACGATGAAGTTATCACGATGTTCCACGAATTTGGACATGGTTTGCACCACATGTTGACGCAAGTGAATGATTACAGCGTTTCTGGCATTAAAGGCGTGGAATGGGACGCCGTGGAGCTGCCCAGCCAGTTTATGGAAAACTTCTGCTGGGAATGGGATGTGTTGCGCCACATGACGCAGCATGTGGACACTGGCAAGCAATTGCCGCGTGAGCTATTCGACAAAATGGTCGCAGCCAAGAACTTTCAGGCGGGCATGCAAACCGTGCGGCAGATCGAATTCTCCTTGTTTGATATTAAATTACACAGCGAATTTAACCCAAATGGCACTGAATCTTCTTTAGACTTAATTGAACAAATTCGCGACCAAGTCGCCGTGGTGCGTCCACCGAAATGGAACCGCTTCCCTAATAATTTCTCGCACATCTTCGCGGGCGGTTATGCGGCGGGCTATTACAGCTACAAATGGGCAGAAGTGCTCTCGGCCGATGCTTACAGTCTGTTTGAAGAAAACGGCGTGTTAAGCGCAGAAGCTGGCAAAAAATTCTGGAATGAAATTTTAGCACAAGGTGGCAGCAGGCCTGCCATGGAATCATTCATCGCCTTCCGTGGTCGCGAACCCAATATCGACGCGCTGCTCCGCCACAACGGAATGAACAATTGAAGCTTGCCACCTGGAATGTGAATTCACTCAACGTGCGGCTACCGCATGTATTAGATTGGCTACGCGACAACCCTGTTGACGTACTTTGCCTGCAAGAAACCAAACAGGAAGACATTAAATTTCCCTATGTCGAGTTGAAGGAAGCGGGTTACGAGGCGGTTCATAACGGGCAAAAAACCTATAATGGCGTAGCGATTTTAAGTCGTCACGCAATATATGACGTCACACACGGCATGGCCAACTTTGAAGACGAACAAAAGCGCGTGATTTCGGCCACCATAAACGGCGTGCGCGTGGTGTGCGTCTATGTTGTGAATGGCCAAGCCGTGGATTCTGAAAAATACGAATACAAAATGCGTTGGTTAGGGGCGCTCAACCCTTGGCTTGCAGGCGAGTTACAAAAATATCCAAATTTAGTCTTATTAGGCGATTACAACATAGCGCCGGATGACCGCGATTGCCACGACCCGGCCGCCTGGCTTGGCCAAATTTTAGTCAGTCCAAAAGAAAGAGAAGCCTTCGAAAAGCTCACCAAATTAGGCTTGCACGACAGCTTTAGACTATTTGAACAAGCCGAAGGACACTTTAGCTGGTGGGATTACCGCATGGCGGGTTTCAGGCGCAATTTGGGTATGCGCATTGATCATATTTTGGTAAGCGATAGCCTAAAAAATAGCTGTGAAAGTTGCATCATCGACAAAGCACCACGCAAGCTGGAGCGACCTTCTGACCACACACCTGTGGTGTTAACGTTAACTAATTAACCCTTAATTTTAATCCCAAGCTGCTTCAGTTTTCGATATAAATGCGTTCGCTCTAAGCCTGAAATTTCGGCCAGTTTACTC
>JANYCB010000116.1 GCA_025360485.1 Methylotenera sp.
CATCGTAATCAGCAACACCAGTGGCACTATCATTGAAGCCTAGAATATAGTCGAATGTCCCAAACCCCTCGATATTTTGTCCTGGCATAATCGCAAAACCCAGCACGGAGGTCTGAGCCTGACCATTCGCGAAGGTATGGCCAGCACCGCTGTTATCAGCAAAGCTGAAATTTACTAAACCAGATCCCACCGAGGTAGAAATAGTTGTTCCGAGCGCATTGGCTTCGAGGAGCGTACCTGCAATATTCAATGTAAACTTATCCACGAATGCACTCTCGTTCCCCAGATATGTCGCAAAAAAAGTACCTGCAGAATCAGTTACCAGAGAGCCAAAAGAACCAGTAGTTTCTGCGCCAGTAACTGTTAGAGGTTGGCCATCGTAGCCAGTAAAGTTTACAGTTGACCCACCATTAATAGATAAAACACCTGCCTGCGCTGTCCCTAGCAAGGTAGAGAGTAAAAGACCGAGCGCAATGCGCCTCATGTCCATACTCAAAACAACTGCCGTGCATAATTTATTGATTTTCATTTTACAGCCCCTTAACAACTTACTGAACATATAGCAATTTCAGACGATTAAACATTAAACTTTAATTACTAGGGGCGCAATAGCCCTAAGGAGCTAATCTGTTTTGCATAAAGCTTGTGAATGTTGGGGAATATATACCGAAAGAAACTTACACACCTATTGATTAGGTGAACCTTGCAAACTACAGCCCTAGAGATGGAAAACGGGAGCTATGGCTCCCGTTAACATTTTTACATTGCCTAGTTTTACTTAAACTTCATTATTCTTACGACGACGCACCATGAAACCCATCATACCGATACCAACGAGCATCATGCCATAGGTTTCAGGTTCAGGCACTGCAGCAGCCAAAACAGCATGATTGTCTGTTTCAAAGGCATTATTGATAGACGTAAATTGCACAGTATCAAAGAATTCACCTGAATTCTCAGAGAAAATGTTCCAGTATCTTCCAACACTCTGATTACCGTTCGGCGGAACCCCTGCAAAACCTGCCAACTCAGTCCCTGTAAATGTTTTAACCAGCGCATCACCATTAAAAAGGCTTATAGAGTTATAGGTATCGGGTGAGCCACCGTAATAGCCAAAGTAACTAGCCAGAAAGCCAAAAGTAACTGAAGCCGGAGTCGAGGTAGAAGGGCCAACCGTGAAATAGTTTGAAGTATCTAAAGGTGGTGACGCCCATTGACCAGAAATAGAACCATTTTTAACTCCACCCCCAACATAACCTGCCGGAAGTACTAAGGAAGCATTAAAATCCGTCGTTACAGCTCCTGCTACAGATGATACCTGACCTTCATTAACTAATGGTGTACCACCAATATTGACTATGAAAGCAGAAGCTGACGTTGCAACGAACATTGCCACCAACCCCGTCATAGCAACAATGTATAATTTTTTGGTTTTCATATTAAACTTATCTTTCTTAACAATCTAATCGAGCATTTCTGCGACTCAAAACTTTACCAATTGAGCATATTCTAATCAGGAAATTTTCTTGTTGCAATAGCCCTAAAGAGCTAATCAGTTAAGTACAAAATTGTGAAATAAAGTCAGCTATTGACTACATATGTCTGATATATAAATGAACTTTGTTCGATCCAATCGTTTCATTCATTTCATTAAATTTCTACCACTACTTACAAAGCTATTAATTAAATTACTTCTGCAAACTTGCAGCCCAATAATGAAAAACGGGAGCTAAAGCTCCCGTCAGTATTTGCAAATCGATACTTCTAATTAGACTTGTTTATTTTTGCGACGACGCACCATGAAACCCATTATGCCGATACCTACTAGCATCATGCCGTATGTTTCTGGTTCGGGTACTGCAGCAAGATTTACATCCGCCAAAATACTGCCCGTGTTGTCACCGTTATTGGAATCAAAATAGTAAAGACTCAATACGCTACCTGCCGCTAACCCAGCGAAGCTAGTGCCAATTGTAAAGAATGTACTTGGGCTGGTATCCCATGCCCCTACTAACGTGCCGAATGGCGCTACCAAGCCATTTTGGCTCCAATTACCGAAACCGCCACCACCAATCACCGTGCCAGCAGCAACACCTGGATTATCTCCATTAGTGTCTGCTGCACCTGTAGCCAGCAAATCTGGCGCCTGCTGCCCATCCGCATTGGACCAGCGCGGCAAATCCCCAGAATTCCATAAATCAAGTAGGTTAACAGATACAGTAAAAGAATCGCCAACTGTAAAAGATAAAGGAACCGTGGCACCTACTCCGCCGGTAGTCGAGTTCTCAAGAGCCTTGACCTGAACCACTGTAGCCATTGACTGCATCGGGAATGACAGAGCAAGTACTGTTGCAAGACCAATAAGTTTCTTTTGCATTTTAAATTCCTTTTCGCCAAAAATCCACCGCTCAAGCGTTTATTTTATATTGTATTTTTTTTAATTGCAATAGCCTAAAAGTGCTAATGGCATTCTAATGCATTGCTAGCTTAAATTCGCAATTATAAAAATGTTAAGTTAGCTACTAACTATTTGATATAAAAGTAATTATTAAGTTAAAATTGCATTTTCGCAACATATTCACATAAAATTATTTACGTTATTTTTGAGAAATTTTTAGCTTATTCATCTCAAAACTTTTTTAAACGTAGCAACTGCGCCGTGATTGCAAAAATAAAAATTGAATTGGTAATTAAATAACGTTTCCATAAGCGCTTGGGATCTGAAGCCAAGCGATGCAACCACTCAAGACCCGCGTTCTGCATCCACACCGGGGCGCGCTTAGTTGTACCTGCATGATAATTAAACGCAGCCCCAACCCCTATCATCACGGCATTGATTTTGCCACGTTGCTGAAACATCCAGCGCTCCTGTCGAGGGCAACCTAAACCGATAAATATCACATTTGCACCAGAAGCATTCAGGCGTTCGACAACTTCAGCATCTTCTGCCGCAGTTAATTCACGGAATGGTGGTGAATACATCCCTGCAATCTGCAACTCTGGAAAAGCGGCACTTAATTTACTCTCAAGAATCGAAAGCACCGCTATGGTACTGCCATAAAAGTAAATCTTCTGGCCAGTTTTTTCTGCCTTTGCACAGTAATTCCACATCAAGTCAGGGCCGTTAATCCGCTGCTGGGCGGGGAACCCCAGTTTGCGCAAAGCCCAAGCAATTGGCATCCCATCGGGCGTGGTCATGTCAGCGGCATTCAGGTCGCTGACATGATTTTTGTCAAGTAACGCGGTTACAATAGAATGAACATTACAAAGTGCAACGTATCTTGATTCGCGGTTTACTGCCCAACCACAAATTATATTGATGGTATCTTCCCAAGATAAAGCATCTATATGACTACCGAGAACACTGGCACCTTTTCGAACATTAATTGTCATTATAAAACTTTATTTTATTGCTTAACAGAATGATACCCCAACCTTCTTCTATTGACAAAACTCAAGCTTAAAATAAATATATAAGATAAATTCGATATAACTATAAGGAATGAGTGCAAAAGTGATGTAGCACCATTTTTACGGCTTAGAGGTTAATAACACCATTTAACTTTCAGTTTTGACTGACAATTCATTTCCCAACTCCGTTATGGCATCACGATAAATTGCTATGAGCTGCTCATAGTTTCGGTCTGCAGTATATTTAGCTTCATACAGTTTGCGTGCGTTCAATCCCATCTGAAGCATTTGCGTTGGATTCTGTTGCGCCCACTGCATCTTGATAGCCAAATCATCAGCGTTTCCTGGTTCAAACAATAGCCCAGTAACACCTTCTTCTATAAGCTCTGCGAGTGCACCAATACGGCTAGCGATTACCGGCAACCCGCAAGCAAAAGCTTCCACCAATGTACGTGGAAAGTTTTCATACCATATACTCGGTAAAATTAATGCATTAGACTGGCTCATTTCAAGATGCACAGCCTCGCTAGGCAAATCTCCCAGTGCTTGCAAACCAACTGTACCTTCAAGCAGAGCTGCCTCTGGGCCAGTTCCTGCAATGCGCACCGAAACATTACTTAATTTCCTCACCGCATTAACCAGAACGTCTATACCTTTCTCGGCCGACAACCGACCAACAAATAGAAAACCTTGGCGGAGGGCCTCTGACTGTGCAGGGAATTCAATAAAATTAGGTTTAACCACAATAAGCTTTTCTGGCAGACCACCTTCAATAAATTTTCGTCTGCAAAATTCATTCAGCGCGATATAACGCGTGACTTTATTGCGCCATGTGCCTATTGCGCGATGCAGCGTCACCATTCCTGCCAATACTGCAGTCTGCGCTTTCGAATCCCGATAACAGCCATGTACAACGCCACGCCAGGGAACGTTGCCTAGGCAATCTTCGCATACCCTGCCCTCACGTAAAAACATGGCTTGCGGACAAAGCAGCCGAAAATTATGCAATGTTTGAACAACTGGAATACTCGCTTTAGCTGCTGCCCAATATATTGAAGGTGAAATCAGCGGGAAAGTATTGTGAACATGAATGACATCTGGTTTGAAATTGGAAATCAACTCAGCAATATCCTCAGTTGTGCGGCTAGACCAAAGCGTTTGCCGTGCTAGCAATAAATTTGGCATAGCGGTGATTTCATCATTATGCTGGCCATAGACTTCTACTGCGTGGCCATGACTTCGCAACAGGTTTATTTCGGCATCTACTACTGAATCTTCGCCACCACGCTGCTGATAGCCATTATGTGCAATCAAAACACGCATTAGTTAGCTAGCACTTTTAAAATACCCGCTCGGAAATTTTCTGCCATATTCTCTATGGTATAGTGATTTGAAGCTTCTAAACACCCCTTTTGCAAGCGAGAAGCCAATGCACTATCAGTTAGAATACGTTCCACAGTTTGAACATAATCTTCCAAAGAGTTTGCTGTCATATAACCATTCTCACCCTGACGCAAATAATCAATCTCTGGTGAATGCAAACCGCAATCTGTCGTTACAATTGGGATGCCTGCTGCAAAGCCATCCAATATACTCAAACCCACCAAACCTGGGTTTAAAAGTACGCTTGCCGTTTTAAGATACTGCGCCTTATGATGCTCTACTTGTCGCCCAACATAACGTAGCCATGGGTATTGGATTTGCGCATTCTCGATGAACCCTCTCTGAGGGCCATCACCGATCACTACTAGCCTGAAATCAGGGATCTTTTGAACTAATAATTGACCAGCGCTTAAAAGAAACTCCAAACGCTTATCTTTGTATAGCGAGCCAATATATAGACCAATTTGACCACTGCCAATATCTAGCGCGCTCCTAACAGACTCAATTTCAGCACTTGTAACCGCATTGCAAAACGTCTTTAAACTTAATGTATCTAAGCTATTTTCAAGATTGGTAATTTTATCTTTTGAAAAACCTAGCTGATGCACAAATTGTCCACCTAAATTAGAATAAACAAACCACCAATCTACGCGGTTGGTTGTTAAAAACTTTAACTGTTCTTTAAGCTTTCCCCTAAATGTGGGTAAAGCCTGCAAGTTTTTACCGTGTCCCCAAAATGCTAATTTATACTTTCGACAGCCAAACAATGGCCATAGATTACAGATGAGTTTGTTTTCTTGTGTGACGATAACTAAATCCGCATTTTGCACTTTTGAAATAAAAGGCTGCCAGCAAATGCGGTTACCCAATAAATAGCGGGTAAAGAGTTTTTCGCCCCAAGCAATATCAACGGTATCTCGTTTTGTTTGCTCCCCTAAAGTAGCCTTGCCATAAAGCAAACGTAGTTCAATACCATCACTTGCTAATAATGTTTTAAGTTGTTTAAAAAGAGGTACTCGATAGTCTGTAATGCAGCGCTGAACTACGGTAACAATTCTTTTTTTATTTGATTCTGATCTAGTCCATTTGAAGAAACTAAGTACTGACAAAGCCGATTTCCAAGCAACTTTTGTTCAAAATTGTTTAAAAAGTGATTTCGTGCAGCTTCACCAAAATTATCAAGTAGAGTTTGGTTTTGCAAGGCAGTGATAATTATTTTTGCAGCCTCGTTTGCATCATCTAAAGGTACAATTCTTCCATTTACGCCATCAATGAACAATTCAGGTACGCCACCCACAGCGGTAGCAAATATAGGCCTTGCATAAGCTAGAGCTTCGATTAGAGAAATTGGGAGATTTTCAATTTTTGCTACATGAATAAAAGCTTGATGTCTTGTAATTAAAGAAGATCCATTGGGTACAAATCCTTTAAAAAAAACTTGATCACTAATGCCCATTTTTTTAACTTTATTTTCCAGTAAAACTCGATCAGGTCCATCACCAACTAATGTTAAAGTTAACTGTTTGCCTAGATTTTTTGCTGCTGAAATAATATCTAGTAAATAAGTTTGGTTTTTGCGAGGTTCTAAGGTGCCAATGGCAATGAGATCGGCATCAAAAGACGTTTTGCTTTGCGGTGTGGGGTCTGCTACAAAATTAGGAATCACCTGCTGAGCTACTTTATTAATCTCGGGTATACGCTCTTGAACCTTTTTTTGCATATAAGCAGATACAAAAATTAACTTATCGACTTGAGGAATTACTCGTTGTTCAAAATCTGTTATCCCCTTATAAATTTTACCTTCTTGTGAAATCATTCCTTTGTCTGCCCATTCATCAGCTTGGGAAATATTAAAATGCACAACAAGAGCTATTTGCTGAGTAACAGACCGCCTGTTAATTAGGGCAACATTTGCAGATACAGGGCATTGCGCGTAAATACTAGCTTTGGCGTTTAATTTTAAAACAGGTTTCAAAGCAAAACCAAGCAACCAAGCATGCCCATTACGATAAAGCCATACTGCAGCAGCGGGTGAAATGGGTGCGATCAATCTACGTAGCACTAGTAATGGATAAAGCAAAAACTTTGGCGCGCTAAAAGGCGTAACTAATTGCCAAGGTTGAGAAATCGAATCCAGATAGTCAGTAAAAGTGTTTACATGAGTTTGCACCCCAGTTGTACCTAATGGCCGCATAAGTGAAACAATTAAAATTTTCTTTATTGCGTCATAATTATTACGATTTTTATTAGTAGCTTTTATGATGGCAGCATGCATACCATTTGCTGCGGCCTCGAAACTGAATTTTTTTACAATTTCAGTTGAACGATTACCCATTTGTTTAAGCAATACTTGATTGCTTAGTAGGTCTACGGCTACGGTAGCCCATTGTCGCAAATCTAATTCACGAATATAGCCATTGTCACCATCTATTACCAACTCATTAGCAACGCCAGCGTGAGGTGAAACAATCACTGGTAATCCTGCAGCGCAAGCCTCATTGCCAACAACTCACCATGGGTCCCATTCGGAGGGAAATAGAAAGATTTTTGCACCTTTATAATAAGCGGGAAGAGAACCTTGTGAAGCATATCCATGAAACCGCACTTGTACGTAATCTTTTAATTCATTAGCATGTTGCCGCAATTTATCTTCTTGGTCGCCAGAGCCAACAAAATCAATTGAAATTAATCTACCTAACTTTTTAGAAACTTCAGCAGCAACCTCTAAAGCAAACAAAGGACCTTTGTGCTTAATTAAACGACCACAAAATATAAAATCCACTTTTTCTTCAACATTTTTTTGATTGAAAAATCGTTGATTATTAATTGCCAATGGCGCTTCGAATACCTTTTCCTTGCTTACTCCATAAGAGTTAAATAAAGCCAATGAGCCCTGACACGCACCGATAAAGCTTGCACTATAGCGGAATACAAATTTTCTAATTAATTTATGGATAAAACTATAGTTACTCTCAGAATTTAATGTCCCATCCGTCATTACAATGTGGGAAATTCCACGCCACCAAGTCCATATAAAAGCGTATAAAAATGTGGGTATATACCCAGTAGTGATTACTACGTCGGGTTGGATTTTGTTAAGAAGTTTGATAACACCTATGTCAGAATGTAAGAAAGAGCGCTTAAATGCAAAGTATGGCTTTGTTAAATAATATGTTTTATAACTATTTTCCCTCTTTTGTTCTGTTAGGTTTTCTATATGTGAATGCGTACAATAAATAATTGTTAGTGAAATATCTGGGTGTTTTGCAAGTAGGTCGTATGCAGGTATACGGTATGGCGCAGGGGCATTTGTAACTAGTACAACTCGCTTGCTTGTTTCTAGTATAGGGTTATTTAGCATAGGCTTGCTTCTTTAAGCATTCTTAAGTTTGCAGAGCAAATCAAGGGATATATTCCTCATAACCATCTGTGGTTTTAAAAAACATCTCGCCTGTTTCTTTATTAAATCGCGCATCTGGGCTAATCGTTTTTCCTGCAATTCTGGTATTGATTTTGTCATAGGCGACCGCGATTTCTGGCCTAGTTTCAAAATCTCCTAAAAAACCATTCATGTAGGGATAAAAAGCTTTCACACCAAATCCTGCGTATATCGCTGCAATCTTGAATATTTCATTCGCTTGTTGTTTAACAGGTAAAGAGTCAAAATATTTTATAGCTGGGCTTTTATAGTCACCATAATGTTCAAAACCACCTTCGGTCATATAGATAGCTATATTGGGTCTATTTATTTCAGGTCTTTTTAACATATCTTTAAGGTAAAATAGAGTGTCGTAAAGGGTCCAGTGATTTGATCCAGAAAGCTGCCACGCAGCACCAAGGTCGTAAACATGAAATGGAACAAAATCTATCCAATCGGCTAATTTTCCGTTAGCACCATCCCCGGCACTTAATAATTGATATCCATTGGCTTGGTTACTTTGGCTTTGGCTTATTGGCTGGCCTTTGTTCAACCCTGTAATAGAGGGAGCGCCAATAAGCACGCTAGGTTTAATGGCCTTAGCGGTGATATTGATTCTGCGCATGATTTCCCCAAGCTGGTCAAACGTCCCAGCCCACCATAAGCCTTGGCCCTGGCTATACCACACTTCACCTTTAGGCGTGCGGCCTGAGTTTGCTTCGTTTTGTCCTTCAATCCAGTCTATATTTTTACCATAATTTTTCATCAACCAATTAACGAATGTATTTACTTTAGAAAAATCTTTAGGAGGATTCATGTAACCAAAGCCACCATCATTGCTCCAAAGTAAAAGTTCAGAAGTTGTATCTGCAACTTCGCTTTCGTTTGCTGAGTTTACAGAAAAACTAGTAGATGTAGTCGCTGAGGCGCTAATTACCCATTCACCATTGAGGGCAGTATTGGCGCAATTTCGAATTTTAATTTTTGAACCTATGGGAATCGCAAATGAAAGTGCAACATGATTGATAGTTGCTACATTATTAGTGACAGAACGTGATGATGGTGTGATGCTTGAAGACGCAAGCCACTCTGGCGTGCCAGACATAGTAAACATTAGTTTTTTATTAGCATGGCGCGCAACCCATGCTGACATTAGTGCAGAATTATAAATGCCATCAGCAGGGTTTAAGGCAACCCAATTAACTCCACTATCGTGAGAGCGGACAGCGCCATAGCCAAATGTAGGAATGTACGATGGATATTTGATTATGCTAGGACCAAATTTAGGCGGTGCTTCTGCCAATTTTGCTACTGTAGGGTATTGCCCAGAAGGTGTTTCTAGCGCAGTGATAGTGGTTTCAAAATCTTTCCCACCAGCACCCATTCCAACCAACTTTATTTTTACACCAGTACGATAATAGTAGAAAGTATAGCCATTTTTAGTTGTAAAGTAAGCGGTGCCATTATTTACCCTGACTTCACCAGGCAGGGGAAGATCACCAAGGCCGAGAGATGTATTATCGTTCCATCTGTTAAGATGTAGGCCAAGAAAAGATTTTGGTACTGCTAAACCTTTTGGGTTGGCAGAAATATCAATAAGAGGTATTGGATTTATTTTTTGAGATGCAGCAATAAATAGAAGCGCAGCAAATATAAAAACAATTATTTTCGTTATAAATAGTATCGTTTTCACTTAATGCCAAAAAGTGCTATATGACCTGCCGTACGATATAAATTAACACTTCCATTTTTAGTATTCATGATGTGTATGTGTCGACACTTTTCTTTAATCATTTTATAGTTATCGAATACAGAATATGGGTAAGAAAGGCCATCACCTTCTGAAATTCTATAGCCTTTACCTAATGACTTTAACCAATATGCACTTCCCCATAAGCCCACGGCGGCAAGTAGCTGCTTTACTGTCCGTAACATTAGGGAGCCTGCCCCAAAATGATTATCGTCAGAAATAAAAATTGCAGATTTAGACACACGCAACATTTCTGAAATTGCTTTAGCAGGATCCTTAATGTGATGTAGCACACCAAATTCACACACAACATCAAATGTTCCATCAGGATATGGTAAGTTCGTAGCGTCACCATCTATTAAAATGGACTTAGAAATTCCATTGTGGTAACCAATTTCACGTAATTCTTTTGATGGTTCTATCCCGACAATATTTAAACTAGGTTGCTTTTTTATCAAATAGGAAATTGCTCTACCCGTTCCAGAGCCAATGTCCAATACTGAGTTCAATTCATAATGTTCCAACATTGCAGATAGTAAAGAAAGTGCAAAATAATGCTCATCATCCGCTTGTATGTGCATATTACTATATTGTTCTGCCGTATCTTTGTAGTAACGTCGCTGAATTTCAATTTCCTCTTTTTCGGTCATTTACTCATCCTTATAATTTGCTCATGATTAGATTTTTTATAGAAATTCCAGCTATTTATTATACGAGTTTAGTTTTATTGTAGTATCTATTACACTATGCCAACGTTCAATAAAATATGATGTATCGTAAAGTTTGGCAGATTTTAGAGCAAATTCTCCCATTTTTTGTAATTGTAGTTTTTTCGCCATAGCCATCTGTAAACATTCAACTAGCGATTTAGTATTTCTCTCAATTAACCATCCATTTTTGCTGTGCTCTACGTACTCTTCAACTCCGTGCAGTCGAGTCACAATTACAGGCAAACTAGCTGCCATGGCTTGAATTGCAACTAATGCAAAAGTTTCATATGATGATGGAAGCACAAATAGATTGGATGCCCAGAAGTAAGAACGAATATCTTTCTGAAAACCAGTAAATACTACTCGATGAGCCACTCCAAAATGCCTTGCAAGCGCAGAGAACTCACTAATTTCACCAGCGTTTCCTCCAACAACTAGTAAACAAACTGATTGATCGTTAATCCTTGCTAAAGATTCTAGTAATATATCAAGGCCTTTGCGGGAAAAGTCCCCTAATGCACTAAAACATAATATAAACCCATTTTCAGGTAAGCCAAATTTTTCAAGTAAAGGACCGCGATCAAAGGTTTTTGGCCGAGTGAATGATTGTATGTCGACTGGATTAGAAATTACATGGATTTTGTTCTTTAGGAAAGGATAGGTTGCTACTAGTTCTCTCAATAATCCTTGGGAAGGAGTTATTATTACGCGGGCTTTACGAAAAGATTTTAGCTCAGTAATTGAGTTGTAATAATGAGCCATCCAACGTGCTAGCCTACGAAGTCCACGAGCGTTTTGGAGTTTCCACTGATTGTTCAAATAGAACCTATGACAAAAGTGGGCATAACAAATATCAGAACCTATATATTGTCCTTGGGTTGCCTGAATTATTGCAGGCAAACATCCACGTTGTTCAATATGTTTACGTAGTGCGCGAGGTGCCAAAAATGTAAAATATATATAAGACAAAAATCCTAGTTTTGTTGGAATTGGTATTCTTACCCAAGACACGTTTCCAGTTCCATCATTATCGAATTTGTTAGAAAAAACAGTGATATCAAATTTTTCTGCTAAACCGAGAACTTCAGCTAATACGCAACTTCCAGCAGGGCTGTTTTTTATCACATTCAGATCAAACACTGCGATCCATGGTTTCTTGTTAAGATTTCTCCTTGGCTGCTTACTTATCGTACTCAAACTTGCGATCCTTTCATAAAAATTAATTTCATAACTCATATTAACTGTATTATAAATATTTGAACTAGCGGTTTGGAAGTTGAGTAATTATTTAGGGAGTTGATGATATCTATAATTGCTGCATATTTTTTTATTTTTTTGTAGTCTCATGGATAGTTGCTCTATAAGAAAGTAAATATTGGGTCAAATTTTTTCTTTTAATTTGAACTAACTTAATATAGTTAACACCTTTTATTGTTTCAATAAATCACAACTGTTTATCTGTCCTATGTAAACTATTAAATAATAGTAAACTTGATGATTCAGGATATAATTTAATGACCTATCATGGTAAATCCGCGTTTTACTTTAATAGCAAAACAAAAATGGTCATTTGTCGTATTTGAAAAATTTTCTGGATAAATTCGCAATAAAGAAAAAACTAATTCAATCACGCTTTTAATGCGCAATTGAAAATTTATTGGTGAGTATCTAAACTTATGCTTTACAGTAATTAAAAAACTATTCTTTTCACAGAATTGTTCGAGCCATCTCTCACCAATAAAAGATATATGTTCAGGGTATTTTGAGTACCAGAACCTATTTTTCAAATGCTTCCATAACCAGTTATCAGTATTTCCAGTTGAAATAATAATCTCCCCATTTTTCTCTAACATAGTTGATAATTTTTTGAGAAACTCTTCAGGGTTCTGAGTGTGCTCTATCACATCTATAGCAACTATTAAATCAAATTTATCATTCGTTTTAATGTGATATAGATCATTGCCGATAATTTTGATTCCTCTACCTACAGATACCGTTGAGGCTTCCTTGGACATTTCAACACCATACTTTATGTAATTGCTCGGCAGCGATGACAAAAAATCACCCGTGTAGCAACCTACATCCAGTACTTTACCAGCACTTTTTATATTCAAAATTATATTTCTAGCTATTGTTTGATCTGGGCGAAGTCGAATTTCCTTATTAGACCAAACAGATGAGCTCCCCTTAGCGTAGAGGTCGTTGTACTCAGGCACTGATAATATTGGGTGACGTGTAAGCATTAAACAAGTGTTACAACGATACAGATTTGTTTCAGGCAGTTTTTTTTCAAGCGGCTTACCTGCAAACTGCGTTTGGTTTTGCAGACCCCCTAAACACTCTGTATGACTTGAGCCACAAATTCTACATTGATATTCTTCCATCTATGAAATCTCGCTATAATAGATGATCTGCAATAAGTTAACTGCAGTGACATACAGAAATGATGTATTCAAACGCGGAAAAATAATCCATCCAATTGCAATGTCCTACTGTTTTGTGAATCTTCAAATGCTGGCTGTAATGACCACAATGTAAAACCCTCGGATTCTAATCGCTTAATAATATCCTGCCAAAGCTTCTGACCTTCATATAAAGGGGTTAGTGACATCTCAATCAACACACCACGAACATTTTTTAATATAGATTCAGCACCATTGAGCACTTGCCATTCGTAACCTTGAGTATCTATCTTCAGTAATGTTGATTTTGATGCATCAAAATAGTCAATAGACAATGAATCAAGTCGGATTACTGCACATTTATCTATTCCAATATAATACGAATTCGGTGCAGCGTTTTTGTGTGAATCGAGCATAGGCAACACTGAACTGCTTACTGAGTTGGCAGATATATTGATTTCAATTTCATCAATACTATCGCCTACCGCGCATCTGGGGTATACCAACCAATTGGAATCTTGTCTACTTGCCTCTAACAAACTTTCATACGCTACCGACAAAGGCTCAAAAGAGACCATAAGGCCTGTGTACCCAGACTGACGTAAACTTTCACAAAACTGACCTTTATTAGCGCCTACATCAAGCACTTGATTAATACCAAACGCTTGAAAAGCAGGCATAAATCTACTAAATGGTGTTAATTTTGGGTCGTAATGACGCACGTCTAAACCTACTGAATGCAGCAAGCTTTTTGTAACTTGTTTCAATAAACCCATCATTATTTCCTAAGCTAACTTTTCGTTATTTATCCCAGAAAAAAATCAGCCTTTTGTATTTTTTTATTAACTCAATGCTATAAAACTTTACTTATCATTATTGGGAATAATGATGGTGTTGATTTTGCCAAACTTCCACTTAAAATAGCCTTCCACCCGCCCTAATGACACCATCAAACCAGTAGATAGTAATTTAAAATGCAAACAAAAAATCGAACGCACTGCAGGGGCAAGAAATCCACGAAATATCACCAGTAATGGCACTTTGTGCTTGGCGTAAAGTGCGCCAGTCCCACGTGACCGACTTCTAGCTCTTTTGCAGTCGAGGTTATCTGCAGTTGATAGTTCAAACCTATGCCTGACTACAACTCTCGGCGATATCAACACTTTCATTTTTTTTCTCAGTGCCGAGAACAGAATGTCAGTATCTTCCCCACCGCCAAACCAAGACCCTAGCCCCATTCGTTTATCAAACCCGCCGATAGCACGCACCGCTTCAGTTTTGTAGAATTGGGTAATCATGCTAGCCCCATCAATACGGAAATTTCTAGCTTCTTCCCAAAGTAAAATTCCTTCTTTCAACACTTTCTCACCAGATGCTTCACGCCAACGACCTACCAAAACATCAACCTCAGAAGTTTCAAAAATACGGATGGCGTTAGCAATAGCTTCTAGCTCATACCAGCAGTCATCATCTGGGAAGGCAATGTAGCGACCTTTTGCCTTTTCAATTCCAACTGTTCTTGCTAAATACTGATTAGGCTTATCCAACCTGACATGCGTGATGTTCATGCCTTTGCTAATAACATTTAGCACCAAAGGCACTAATCTATCATCTTGATTTTGGTCTGCCAGTATCACTTCAAAAGCGGTATTTTTTTGCGCCAATAGTGAGTCAAATAATCGAGCAACCTCATCTGTTCGCCCGATACTGGCCAACGCTAGTGTCATTTTTACTGACTTATTTTGTGCGCTTTGCAACAATATATTTGATTTAGCCATACACACCCAGCAATCTAAATAAGTGGTACCTAGCCCGCATTCGATAGTGGCCAAGCTTAAGTGTCAGCCCTTCTTCATACTGATATTGCACCAATAATCGTTCTTGTAGATTGTAATTTTGGTCGCTCATACTAATGCCCCCAGAGTGAAAAATTGATACTACTCTGGGAAAATATTTTGTAACTAAGTTAGCTCGAAACACTCGGATAATCCAGTCAAAATCCGCATAAATTCTATAGTTAAGGTTAAAGTCACCATTTTTGTCAAAAAGTGACCTGCGCGCAAAAATCGCCTGATGGCATATTCCAGTATGCAGCACATTATTCTTATTCACATGCTGGTGTTTGATATATTTATCAAACTCTGCGTGACGCACTATTATGTCCCCATAAAGCATATCTAGCGAAGGATTTTTTTGAAACATATTGACAACATCAGCAACTATACTAGAACCCACCAACTCATCATCAGAATTCAGAAAGTATACAATATCACCCGATGCCAACGACACCCCTTTGTTCATCGCATCATAAATACCTCTATCTTTTTCTGAAACTAGAGTGATTACAATGTCATTAAACTCAGATACCACATACAAGGTTTCATCGGTAGAAACGCCATCAATGACAATTACTTCTATGTTATTGTAAATTTGCTGCCTAACAGACTCCAACGCTCTACGTATAGTCCTAGCGCTATTCAGGCAAACCGTGATGATTGAAACTTTCATTTATTACACTTTTCCTAATTTCGACAATAACTCAGTTGGGGAAGA
This sequence comes from Methylotenera sp., assembly GCA_025360485.1. GTDB lineage: Bacteria > Pseudomonadota > Gammaproteobacteria > Burkholderiales > Methylophilaceae > Methylotenera_A. The sequence continues at coordinate 15,628 of JANYCB010000116.1, forward strand.
TTATGATTATTTGTTAGAGCTGTTAAATCTATCATCTTTGCTATTGACTGCTTTTCTTTTGCCAAGCGCGATACATATTAGGGGAATAGCAAACAAAATTCCTCCAACTTGCATTGAGCGAATTTCAATTACCGGATTACCAAAGAAGAAACTCGGCATTTCGGCGGCAAACCCACATATTGCGCCCACAGCTAGCGCTTTATGTTCTGGCAAAATAAGGCGCCAACCTTTTTTAACGTGAAAAATAAATGTGACGAAAATGCTAAAAAAGATAATGAGGCCGACAAAACCTGTTTTTAACAATACATGTCCAAAACCACTATGAACATAATCATAGTGACCATTATGATAGTAAAGGCCAACTGGACTTGTGACTTTGAAAGAGCCTGATGGCCCTACGCCAAAAAAAGGCTCTTCACGAATCGTTTTCCATGCTGTCTGCAGTTCATAAAAGCGATTATCACGAGGATCTGATTTATCGTCAAATTTCACATCTATCGTAACTTTTTCAATGAAGGTTCTATCTCTGTCACCACTTCTTATAACTAGTGCAGCTATTGTTAAGGGCACTGCAAGTGTGAGTACTATCAATATAGGACTTCGTCGACCACGTGGTAATAGAAAAAATAGCACTGCCATCGCCAAAAACATAGCACCTTGAGCTGTGCGCCGTGAAGTTAGAATCGGGGTTAATAATGCCATTATGCCTAAAAGGGCAAAGCCCACTTTCTCCCAGCTACTGAGGCGCTCTACTAGTAGCTTCCAAGTCACAAAACCAATCATTAGGCAGGCAAGAATAGAGTCACTAATATCCCAAAAAGTCATTTTCACACCGACCAACTCAAAGTTAGCATAATAATTTTGCGGGTCACCCCCCAGAAACAAATAACGAAAGAGACCCCATGCTTCCTGACCAGCAAGACAAGTTAAAATAATCCATGTTAATAATTTCAAATCACGTTCTGTACGAACTGTCGCCAATAGCAACGATATAAGCATACCTTGCCAAAAGACATTGATCACTCCTCTAGAACCAAACTCAAGTATAAAGGGGGCACTTCCAAATAGTGCTAGTACAACATACCCTAAAAACAATAGCCCGAATGCAATATACGATATTGCCATTGGTGAATTATAATTATCTGACTTTTTTCGACCCAACCAGCCTGAAACAAAAAGCACTCCTAAAATCCAGGTTCCGAAAAGCATCATATCCAGAAAAGAAAAGAAAAAACTTTTAGTTCCTTTCACCCAGAAGTTATTAGTGTTTCCACCATCTAAAGTACCGAAGCTGGTTGAGAGTGGAATAATCAACACACAAATGACGTACCCCAGAACAATATACCGCGTCCAAGAAACTGCAGCTCCCATCGCAAAGACCATAACTAGTAATACGACTAGCAAAACAACAATTGGCATTCCATAACCGAATAAATACCCAATTAATTCATTCATTTCCATGGGTTTTGCTCCATGAAAAATGATCTTTTTTTTGAGACAAAAAGTATTTCATATTTTACGACTTACACCAAGATGTAAATAACGCCATACAGCAGCTTTAAGCAATGGTTTATGCTGTGGAAGACAAACAACTAGCCAGCCATAAATAGCGAGAGTAATCATAAGCAGCAAAACCATAGTAAAAAACCAAGAAAACGACAAAACTGCACGTTGACTTAGAAATAAAGAAATTGTCATCAGAGCAATTAGAGGCAGTACTGTCGGTTGATAAGATTTCTGATAAACCTCTTGTAGTGATATTGCAATTGAGCGACCATGCACAAAAGTAAGAAATGCAATTGCAAAAAAACTTGATGTCAATAGGTATGCCCAAGCGATACCAATATAACCAAAACTACGAATAAAAAAATAACCGAGTGCCATACAAGATGCGGTTCGTAGAACTGACAAGACACTTGTATAAATGGGTTTACCAAGACCATCACTAACTAGTGAAGGTAAATTAGTTAGTGAGTCAAAAAAAGTGGTGGCAGCAATCAATACTAGAATCTGCGCAGCACTTGAACCAAATATCGAACCAGCCCAATAATGCAACAATTCGCGAGAAAATATTGATAGCAATAAACAAAGCGATCCATTCAGATAAATGTAATACCTAGTACTCACTAGATAAATATGGCGCAAATCATCATGTTGGTTATTTGCGGCTAATGCGCTGGAAGCAGGGAAAATTACGCGCCCAAGACGATGTATCAAGCCAAATACACGATTGACCAATAAGGAAGGTACTGAGTAAAATGCCACTGTTTGCATATTGGATAAGGCACCCAGCAAAAGCTTATCTCCATTTAGGTGAGTAATCTCAGCGATTCTGCTGAAGTATGAATAAGCGCTAAATGATGCTAGTTTGTGAATGGTATCTTTATCTGGGTAAGCTAATTTCGCAAAGGGTAGTATTTTGCGCACCAAATGTAGCAATAATCCACAATTGACGATACTTAAACCAAGTCGCACAACCATAATTTCTACTAGTCCGCCCCCAAAAAGAACTACCAAAACCGTCGATATGGAGGTGAGCGCTCCGAAGGCACTTTCAAACTTTCCTGAAATATCATAGCGTTGCAGCGACTGGGGAATACTCAGCAGATATACTTGTATTTGACTGAAGAAGAATGCAAAGGATGCTATCTGAAGCGTAACGCGTGCCACCACATGCAGATTTTCTGGCACGTTAAAGAAAGAACTCACTAGAGTATCAGCAAACATAAAAATACCTAACCCACCTAGCAGGCCAATCATAAAGTAAATAAAGCCACCAAAGCTGATTACTTGATTTATTTGCTCATGCTCTTCGCGGGCGTGATGCTCAGATAAATACTTAACTGAGCCTGCCGTGACATTGATATCTATTAATGCAAAATAGCCAACAACTGCAGTTACTAAGGTAAATAGGCCGTATTCTACCGCACCTAACCGCGACACAATAATTGGCACCGTAAGTAGGGAAGCAACAGCAGGCACAATTCCGCCAATGAAATTAGCGATAGATTTTTTTGCAAGACTCATAGAAGATTAATGTAAGGTTGATTTAATAAATTACCAATTTAGCTGGATGCTAATCTTTTGTTACCATATCTAATAAACATTCATTATAAAGTAGTAGTACCTATTAAGCGCTTTCTGTTTTCAGGGGTTATAGATTGTAATAAGGCTTTTATAAATCCTTCCTGAAGGGGGTATGCACTAGCCTTTTCTCCCAAGCTGGATACGCGAAATAGCATACCGTCTGGCACTTTTCCAGTCAGGCCGTATTTTAGTCGCACCAATTTCCATTTAATGCTATTTACTGCTACTGTACCCCCAATATTAATCCAGTAGATAATCGGTTCGAGCCTGCCACCCATTTGAGCTACCAATTTCTTCACTGGGATGACGCCGTAACCTGTATCTAAGCCCTCTATTTCAACTTCCAATATCTGAAAACCTTGCCCTGTATAACATACTTCAGGCTTATGAACCTGCATGGAATCGCTCTGATCACCACCGTATGCAATTGAAAGCATAACCCGCTCACCACGTTTGTTGATATAGGTTCTAGAGAGCATTTGATTGTAAATTTTATTTAAAAGCGCCAATCTTTCAGGGTCTGGCTGAAGCGGGATAATAGACTCATCAATTTTCCAATCTGCAAACTGCTTAGGTATCATGCTCTCGAGGTTTACTTTTGGTCCTTGATCGGCTATATGTTTGGTCGGCTTAAGTACAACCCCACCACAAACGGCAACAATCATGGCCAAGCCAATCAACAAATTTTTATTTATTGCCGTCATCTGTAAGTTACTTCGGCTTCTGTGAAGAATGCCAGTATTTATTTGCATATTGTAGTATGGAATCTACACTCATAATCAAGATGAGCGCAACGACAAAAAGCACCATACCTGCAAAACCATGCACAAAGCCCTGTCCTGCGGCATCGCCAAAATAGTAGGTTACAAGTGTGAGTACCATTACGCGAATAACATTAGCTGTGAATGATATTGGTATGATAAAGATGGCCAAAGTGATGTTGCGAAACAGAGAATCGTGCTTAACTAAATTTAGGTAAAGCAAGCCTAAAGCCTCTAATGAGATAAGGGTATGCATGCCAGCACATGCATTAGCTACCATTAATTGGTACTGGCCAATTTGCAGTATCACACCAGTACGTGCAATTGGGTATCCTAACCAGAATAAAATGTTTTCTACTACGTATGAAACGGCCATCTTCATTGGCAAAGTCACCGCATCGATAAAGACACCAGGTAATGGGATCATAAAAAGGATGAAAAATAACGGGAACCACATTGCTTTAAGCGCTGGCATACCGCGTGTGAGAAGCAAAATACCTACAATAACAGGGATTTGTGAGCTAATATCCAATAAGATAACATCTTGCGAACGGCCTATAACGTAACAGATTAGGCCAAGTGTGAGGAAAATTCCTCCCCAAATAGGCCAAGTGTGGCTTGCAGAAGTTGGCCGCAGATATGCACGATTTTGCCAAAATAGAAACAATGTCAACATCAGCACAATTGGACCGTGGCGCTGATCCTCACTGTTCCATAGGCCTATAGAAAGTGCATAATAGATTGGTGCATAGAGAGCAATAAGACCCAACCAAATCGGCCACCACTCTCGCAACCATTCCGGCAATATTTTATGCTGATCAGCTAGGGTGCTGGTCATATCAATCACTAATAATCGTTAATCACGGCACCGACCACAGTAGCTCCAGTAACGGCTATCTGATTGCGCATCTCAGTAATATCTGAGAGGCGAGTGTGATTAAGCCTCGAAACCAGTAATGCCCCACCACAACGTGCAACCGTCACTTGAGCATCTGCACTGTTATTCGCAGGGGCCGCATCGACAAGAATGACATCATATTTGCTCTTGGTGTAGTTTAAAAAATGTGAAAAACGGAGGCGGTTTAGCAGCTCTTGAGGATTAGGAGGTGGGGTGCCGGCACCGAGTACAGAAAGATCTTCAAAATACGGCACCTTGCTGACAACATCTATACCTGCACGGCCCGCAATGATATCCGAAAGCCCACGGCTTTGTATCAGGTTAAATATCTTATGCTGCCGCGGAGCACGCATATTGGCATCAACCAACAGCGTGCGCTCGCCCAGCTGTGAGAACATTACCGCCAGGTTGGCCGCCAAGTAACTGACACCCTCACCACCAGAAGAGCTAACGATAGCTAAGGACTTATTTCTTTCGTTGAACCAGCGCATCATAAGTTGGCTTCGCAGGGCGCGCAAAGCTTCTACCTGTTTACTGAAAGGTTGGTAGGCAGCCACGAGTTCTTCACTATAATTACCTTGGCCAGTTTGTAGGTATGGGTAGCTGAATTGCAGCGCGAGCACTTGACTGATATCAGCCTGAGTAATTAGGCCAAGCTTCAGCGCAGCATCACCAAATAACATACCTGTCTCTTGCTGAACACGGAGAATTTTATCCGTGTCCTCAAAGGATATTTTGCCTAGCTGCAGCAGCAACCGCCCAATTTTCCCTGCGCGCTCTTGATCCCTGGAGACTGACGAATTTAAAAGTGAAAGATTTTTATCTTGCGACGACATATTCTTCATACCACCTTAAGCAGACGGTTTGACAATTGCGTAAGCTGCCCACCACTTTTTTGGGTGGGCTTAGGACCAATCATAGTGAATACTGGTATTTCGAGCAGATTGCTGAGGTCGTCTCGGCTGCGCACTCGTCTGTCCATCATTTCAGCGAGCAGTGCAAGACAGAGTCCTACTATAGTACCCAGTATTATGGATAACAGGATATTATAGAAAACCTTTGGACTTGCTGGACTCTGTGGAGGAGTGGCAGGGTTAAGCACAGCCACATCGGTTTGATTTGCATTGCCTTCAATTGAAGCCTGTGTGAAGCGCTGACTGGCAGCGTCCATGGCGTGCTGAGCATTCTCCACATCCCGCTGCAGCACAGAGAGCTCATCCCTTGAGAGATTAAGCTCTAGTACACGCGCTTTCTGGGCGGCCAATGCGGCTTTTAGTTGGGCCTCACGCTGTTGGTAAATACGTGCGGTACCGCCAATACTGCTGCTGACATTGCGAGTTTCCTGTTGCAACAGATTTTTAAGCTTATCCAGCTCTTCTTTTGAGGCTTGGTATTGTGGGTGATTTTCCCCTACGCGCTGTGATAGCTCTGAAAGTTTGGATTCTGCACGAGAAATATCAACCTTTAAATTCTGCACAACTGGGTTAGCTGTTACGTCTGGAGAGGCTAATCCATTGCCGCCGGCGCTTTGTTGGCGCGATGTGGATTCAATAGCTTGTGACTGTGCAGCGACCAACTGTGCAGAGAGGTCATTCAAACGGGTATTTTCTACGTCCAGACTACTCGTTATATTGGTCAGCCCTTTTTCTTGCTGATATTTTGAAATCTTGGCTTGAGCCGTTTCTAAATTCGCACGCAGCTCTTTGGTCTGCTGTCCCAAAAAACTTGCTGCCTTTTGTGCAGGATCAACCTTGAGCTTAAGGCTGGTTTGGATATAGGCATTTGCAAAGCCGTTCGCTACGGCAGCAGCAAACTCGGGATCAGCACCAGTGAAAGAAATTTCAATGACGCTACTTTCACGTGATGGTTTGACATCTAATCCTTGCAGCAGCCGATCCGCAAACCAGGTATGAATATCGCCTTTACCTTTGGTAGCATTATCAAACTGCTTTTGCGCAGCAGTACTTTCGGTGAATTTAAGTTGATCGACAACCTTGATGGCAACGTTGCGACTGGTGATGATGTCGTTCTGAGTGGCCATATAACCAGGCATTAATTGCGCTGGCAAAACAACACCTGTCACTGGGTCCATACCCTTATAGTTAAGCACCAGAGAAGTGGTTGCTGTGTAGGTTTTAGGAAGAGATAAACTGACAATGACCGTTGCCAGCACGATCAGGGAAAATGTAATTAATATGATCTTGTAGCGAGCTCTCAGAATGAGCAAAAACTGAGTGAAATTCATGTGCGTTCCTAGAACAGACTTTCTTGAACGTATAGTACATCATCTGGCTGTATAGGATCGCTCAGCGCAGGATGTAACTCTAGCGTATCACCCTTAGCATTGCGGCGATTGAGTTTAATATTGCGTTGCGTGCCACGCAAAGTAGGGCCACCCCCTTGCGCAAGCGCCTGCATTACGGTCATACCACGCTCGATACGATAAGAGCCTGGGCGCTGCGCTTCACCATAGATATAGAACATGGGTGCATGTGGTACATAAATGCTATCACCACTCGCCAATTCTATATTGGCAGCGTTATCCCCTGTGCGAAACAGGCTGTCGACATCCACATCAAAGCGATTGATTTTGCCATCTCTTACCGTGGTAACTGTAATCGTGTCTGAACCTGTGGGGCTTACGCCGCCAGCAACGCTAAGAAAATCAGCCACGGTACGTACGCCGCCGACAACAGCGTATTTACCTGGGCGCAGCACCTGACCCATCACTGAGATATCACGTGAATGTACAAAAACAACCTCTCCGCCAGAGAGAATGATGCCCTTCATACCGTCGGCTTTACCCACAATCTTCTGCAAGTCGTATTCGACCTTACCAGTTGCACTGACGATAGTCACCAGATCAGACCCATCCGGCGTTACACCACCAACGAGCGCGAGCAAATCTGCGAGATTTGTTGTCCGCTCAAGTGGATAACGTCCAGGCTTAAAAACGCTGCCTAATACGGAAACCAACTTACTTTGAAACTGTGTCACTAGGATATTAACTTGAGGCTTCTTTATGAAGCTCCCTTTTTCCAGTAAATCTGCAATTCTCTTTTCTGCAGCAAACGTGGACATTCCGCCAATTTTGACTTGGCCAATCAATGGGAAGCTAATAATATCGCCTTCTGCAATCCGCGTTTCGAGTGTTAGGTCGGGATTATTGAACACGGTAATCTTTACCAAATCACCTGCACCTAAGACATAGTTGGGTTCTTGTGCCGAAACGGTATTCAGCCAAGCTCCCATTATCAAAGCCATGATGCATGTTAAAAAGTATCTCATTATTTTACCTACCATTTTCACCATCCAAGCATATTAGCAGAAAAGAGCAACGACATACGCTTCCAGCCGCTTCCCATATTGGTTACAGACCAGACAAACCCTTCTCGATGTGACTTTCAACCTTACCATTGTCTGGTGACTTTGCGACATCTGCAGCATTAGTTGGTTCAGTAGTGGTAACCTGTTTTTCTTGCTCAGTGGGCTTAGCGGCTTGAGGACTTGCATTGGTACCAGCGATAGCGGCATATTTCTTATCGATGTATTCAATCTTGGCAATACTGCGTAGGCGCGCTAATTCAGCCTCAGCTGATTGTTTGCGCTTCTGTCCAGAAAGTATGCGTTCTATTAGCGGTTTTGAGTCTGACTCGGAGATGGGCAAGTCCTTTATTTCATTTATGCGACCAACTACAATGCGACCGTTGGAGTTGATGAAAATTAAATCGCCGACAACCATTTTGGAAAGCTTGCTGAGTAATTCTGGCGGTAATGATTCTGCCGCATGTGCCGCCTGGGCGCGAGCGTACTTGATTTGATGCGCTCCCAACCATTGCGTCACATTTTCCAACGCCTTGGCCGAATCGCTCAGCGTCTGAAGCTCTTGGGCATTGCCCGCCTCGATTGCAAATGCCAGCTCATCCATCACGTAAATCTTGCGATTCGCAAAAATATTTGGATTTTTGGTACGATAATCAGTGATTTCAGCCTCTGTCGGCTTGGCTAATGAGGAGACTTTATCTTCAAGGTAAGCTTGAGCAAGAATCTGCATCTTGGCATTTTCAATGGCTTGCATCACGCGCGGATTGCGATCTAACTTAGTTTTGAGCGCTTCCTGAACAAGAATCTGGCGATCTAAAAGTCTCTGCGCAATCTGTTTCCCAGCTTCCTCCTGTTGGCCAGGCTGAATATGAGCGCGCTGGAGTTCATCATTAAGTTGGAGTACTGTAATTTCATCATCATTGACACGTATGATTGACTGACTAGCTTTTTCTTCGCTATTCTTTTTACCGCAAGAAGTCATTAAGCCGAGGATTACAAGCATAAGCGCGACTTTAGCAATTCGATCGAACGGTGTAGCGAACAAACGCTTTGTTTCGTAGTTCATTAGCATCCCTTATTAAAACTTAAAATTCAAGAAAAGCACTCAACTAATCTTGAAAAGATCTAGTAGATGTCATTTTTACATTTTTTACATGTACAAGCAATGCAACAAATAGCCTGTAAGGGCTATTCATGCGCATAAGGTGCCGCTAACGGTTCACCTATAAAAAGCCCTTGAGCAGGCCAAGCCACACTCTTCCAGTAGGCTTCAACCGCAGTCGCACCGTTTACATACCATTTGAGTAACACCAAAGGATTGGGAAATTTTTGCCAATAGTTACATGGCTCCGATACCGTGCCATAGCTGGCCGTCGCCCCAGCATCCAGCCAACGCAGTATACTCATCTGGTTTTTGCCGTACAAATCTCCGCCTGTGGAAGTCAGGTGGTCAGCTAAAGCACCTGGAAGGAAATTAAGGGAGTCCAGCGCATCAACCCAAGCCAGCCCAGTCTGATAGATCATGATATCGCGCGCACCGACCAGCTTATCAGATTTAATGTTCATCACAGCAAGGCCACTACGAGGAATATTCAAGCCAGAAGGCGGAAAAAATCGGGAACGGGTATTGCGATTTGCATCAGAAGTCGTCAGGTAGTAAGCAGTAGATCGGAACACGCCAGCATCACTTTGTACGCCATGGTCGATTATGGACTTAGCACGCGGAAATGAGTCAGTGGGCAGTAGCATCGTCAAACGAATACCATAATCATCGAACGGCTTCTTGGATGCCGAGTTAAAATAAAGGCTTGGCTTACCTGCAGCACAGGTATTTTTGCATTGCTCAGCATCGTAGCCAAAAGTAAGCGCGGCCGTGATGGAGTTGCACTCAACAGCATAAGGCGCCGTCCATGCAAGCAATATCACTTGCTCAGCTGGGTTAAGTTGTGTTTCAATTTCCCACTTCAAACGGGTGAATTCACTGGCTGATAGCTTGGGATGCGCATCTGAAATCTTGACATGCACGATATTTTTGGTGGGGATCCCACGTGCAATACGATAATACTCGGCTATTTTGACGCTATTGGCATCAGCATCATTGATGACCAATGCAACATTATTTGGGCCCAGCTCACTACTTTTGGCAGAAAAACTACTTTCTACGCCAGCTAGCAGAACACAACTCTGTATTAGAAGAAAAAATAATGCAAGAAAGCCTACTTTATCAGGCAAACTAAAATGGCTCAATTAGAAATTAGCGCTAACCTGCCGAAGATTGAAAATTGAGCCCACCTAGAATAAAAGATTCGCATCAATTTCAGCTGTCGTGTCATTGTAATCCAGACCCGCAGTATTGGAGCTTCTAGTACTTCTCGCCAGATTTCCGCCAATAGTAACACTGCGCCAAGGCGTCCAATCGATGCCTATACTGGCCGATTTTCCTTTGTCGACCCGGTGAGTTGATGGAATTACACCTCCACCCAAAAATGTTCGTTCATAGATACTGGCATCTGCCCGCAATGTTATTTTATCACTGAGTGCGTAGGCCGGCGAAATACTCAAAGTGTTATCGCGCGCATAGCTACTGTCAAGATTCCAATAGCTTGATAGGTCACTATACGCCGAAAATACCACCCGTATTTTTCCCGTCGGCAACCAGTTATAGTCTGCACGTCCCACCATGCCTGAATAATCACGCTGAGGAAAATGGTCGTGCTCACGCGTCACATAGGCAGAACGCACATAGATCTGTGATTTTCCAGAAACTAACCAATTAAGTTTGGCTTCTAACTCCCTTTCACTGAATCCAGTATCGAAAAGAGATACGGCATCAGGTACAGTCCGACCATATTCACCTTGCCGTCCATGACCCATCAGTGTTATTGAACTGCCAGAGCGGAAGTCGTATTTCACCCCTGCATCTAGAGAATTCATACTAAAGCTATCTTGCTGTATGAATGTCTGGCTATTTTTTTGTTCTGTACGGGTGACACCCCCAAGCAGATGCCAAACGCCATGCGGTGAAAAATCAGCTTCGAAATGCTGATTTTGATTTACACGGACATTTTTAATAAAACTTCGAAAATCTTGGAAATCGTTCTGCTGCTGACTTCTTTCAGCAGAGAGCGTTCCTTTAAGATAAGGTGTTAGATTCCATAGCCAGGCTGCCTTGAAATCCTGTGCGTTAAAATTTAGGCCACTATTGTTTTGGTAACGGTATGCCGTTAGGGTGTAATCTAACTTAAAACGCTGCAGCGAATACAGTTTATCCAATCGGATTCCAGCGTAAGCCTTGGTAATGTTGTCCGCACGCTCAGATGAAGATAATCGAAATAAGTTGTCGTCATGTTGCCTAGAAACGCCCACTACAAAATTCAAAGGATCATTGGCGTCGGCTTTTGCTGTTTGCGATAGAAACAAAGTGGACAGGCTTAATAAACACAATATGACTGAAGTCAGCCGTGGCGACTTGCTAAAATCAATGTAAACATTTTTAGCTAATTCTAACATTATCAATATACTACGTCAGATACTTAAACTAATCAATCACTAATTTAGTCTAATTTAACGGTAATTAGTTCGCTTTTTTATAGCCTAGTAAGTAAAAAGTGTATATTCTTTACGTTGAATGTTAAGAAAAATATTAAATGCCGCTAAATGCCCATATTGCTGGGTAATTCTTGTTTATATGCACGCATTTAAAAATGAATGAACAGACTTCACACTACACCGCCAATCCGTAAGAACACCAGCATCGCGATTACCCGCGATAATATTCTCTACAACACTGAGCTATTGTTGGAGCCCTGTGTTATTACGTTCACACTTTGGGGTATAGCACTTTGGCAATTGGGTAACCTACCAGCGCAATACTTAGTATTGTCGGCAGCGTTGTTCTACATTACTTTCCCCTGTAGCTCAAAAATTCACATGGCTTCTTGGAGAATTATCAGAAACACTATTCTTTCGTGGGTACTCCTTGCTGGGCTGGTGCTTACTTTTGGCGTAGTCACTGGCTATATTCACCACTTCCATCCTGCTGCGATAAAACTTTGGCTTTGGCTGACTCCAGTCTTTCAAATTTTTGCCGTGTTTGCGCTGCGTGCTGGCGTTCCACTTCTCCTTAAATTACAAGGCCCACAAAAGCGAATTGTGGTGGCGGGAATGAATGAACAGGGGGTTGCGCTCGCGGAAAGCCTATTGGATAACGATTACACCACTGCAACTTGTCTTGGTTTTTTTGAAGATCGGGATCCAGAACGACTACAAAATCGTAAAAACTTTCCAATATTAGGCAAACTTGCGGACATAGCTGACTACGTCAAACAACATCATGTCAATTTTATCTATCTTTCGCTCCCCATGGTTAGCCAGCCTCGTATCATCAAACTGCTCGATGAGTTGCAAGATACGACTGCATCCATTTACATTCTTCCTGACATATTTTTAACAGATCTTATCCAAGGCCACATGGGACAGGTAAATGGAATACCCGTCATGGCCGTTTGTGAATCCCCTTTTACGGGAATGAATAGTTTGATTAAGCGGCTTACTGATATCGCACTCTCTCTGGTATTGTTGGCGTTACTCTCCCCTCTACTTCTCTCCATTAGCATTGGTGTAAAGCTCAGTTCACCAGGTCCGATTATTTTCAAACAACGCCGTTATGGATTGGATGGCAAGGAAATCAATGTCTACAAGTTTCGCAGCATGACTGCGAATGAAGACAATTACAATGTTGTTCAGGCTACCAAACAGGATGTGCGCATCACCCCTTTTGGCACATTTTTACGCAAAACATCTCTAGATGAGTTACCTCAGCTCTTCAATGTATTACAAAATACGATGAGTATCGTAGGCCCACGTCCGCACGCTGTGGTACACAACGAAATGTACCGCAAGCAAATCAAGGGCTATATGATTCGCCACAAAGTAAAGCCTGGCCTTACTGGATGGGCTCAGGTTAATGGGTTACGCGGTGAAACTGAAACGTTGGATAAAATGCAGGCTCGCATCGAACTCGACATTGATTACCTACGTTACTGGAGCCCTAGATTGGATATTTATATTATGCTGAAAACAATATGGGTAATTATCAAAGGTCAAGATGGCGCATATTAATGCGTAGCGCCTAAAGCCCATCCTAAATAGTCTTAAAGCTCCTTATCAGTAACCAACAACTATTCAATGAATAATTTTTTAGCTTTTGAAACTTTTAGACACTAGCACTCTCAAATGGAGAGTGCTAATATAGCACTTATTGTTAATTAAGGAGTTTTATCATAAACGCTTTAACTATACCGTCTATTACGTCGTTAGATAGCTTTGATCAGTATATGCGTGCGATTAAGGCCTTTCCGCTATTAAGCGCAGAGGAAGAATACGCGCTGGGTAGCCGTCTAAAAAACAATAACGACCTAGAGGCCGCACAAAAGCTCATTGTTTCTCACTTGCGCCTTGTGGTAAGCATTGCACGTGGCTATTTGGGTTATGGCTTGCCGCAGTCCGATTTAATTCAAGAAGGCAATATTGGCCTGATGAAAGCCGTTAAACGCTTTGACCCGGATCGTGGCGTGCGTTTGGTTTCATTCGCCATGCATTGGATTAAAGCCGAAATGAACGAATATATCGTGCGTAACTGGCGCTTGGTAAAAACTGCGACCACAAAAGCACAGCGTAAGTTGTTTTTTAATTTGCGCAGTATGAAAAATAGCCATGACACACTTCACTCGGATGAAGTAAAGCGTATTGCACGCCAACTTAACGTGAAGCCTGAAGAAGTAAGGGAAATGGAATACCGTTTGAACGGGCATGAAATCTCGCTTGACGCGCATATTGACGATGATGGCGATGAAAGCTTTAGTCCAATTGCTTATTTAGAAGATGAAAGCCCAGAACCATCAGAGTTTTTGGCGAATAAGCAAACGGAGCAATTGCAATCGAGCGGTTTAAGCAAAGCGCTAATGAGCCTTGATGAGCGTAGTCGCCGTGTGTTAGAGGCGCGTTGGTTAACTTACAACGCAAGCTCTACACTGCATGATCTAGCAGCTGAATTCAACGTTTCTGCCGAGCGTATTCGTCAAATTGAGCAAAAAGCCATGCAAAAAATCAAAGGGTTAATGTTGGCTGCTTAATGCTTTCCGCATAAGACGATTTAGCAATAAAAAAGCCGACATTTAGTCGGCTTTTTTATTGCTAATTTCTATGCAGCTTTAGTATCGGGTTCATTTTAAAAAGCCAATGCATTGCCCATGTGCTGACGTAACACTTTCAAATCAGTCAACTGCGCACGAATGCTTTTCTCGATATTTTCAAGCTCCAAAATACGATCTTCCAGCGTATCTGTAGCTTTGTAAATACGTTTAATACTTTCTAAACGACGACGTAGCTGAAGTTGGTGTTCACGCACTTGTGATTCCATTGGCGCAATCACCGCTTTGAGCCAATTCTCTACATCACGATTCGCTACTTCATACACATGAATCACACGGCTCGCCAATGTTTCAAAAAACTTGGTAGTCAAAGTCATTTTTTCATTCGCAATCATATTGAAGGCGGTATTAAATTGCTCTTTATAGGCACGTTCTAGCTTGGCTAACTCTTTTTGGTAACGTAATGTAGAAAACGCCGGCGGTTCAGATTTACGTAAGCCATGTTCTTTAGAGAACTTGTCGTACATCACGTCCATCATTTTCTTAATTTCGTCAATTTGGGCATCTGACGACACTAAACGGCCTTTGAGGTCTAAGAAAAAATTATCCATCGCTTCACGAATGGTTTTAGTAAAACTAGCTTTAACCATGGTTTCACGCGTAGTGTGTACTTGCACTTTAAGGGCTTCCATACCTAACAAAGTAAATAGCTTGTTGGTTTGTTGCGAAAACACGCTGCGCAAAGCTTGAAAACGTTGTAAACCTTTTTCAAAGTTTTCTTTGTCGACTTTTACTTTGTTCATCATGTGCTCAACGACATCTTCGTTTTTACCACGCAAGCCACGAAGCTCTTCAAGCTGTTCCACCACGCCAGCTACACGTGACTCTAAAATCATGTTCGAATTGCCGATTAAATCTTCAATCTCATTTTTAGTGTTATCGCGCACGATTTCTTTTTTAGATGGAATCAACTCATCAGACAAAGCTTTTTCAAGCTCTGGCAAGCGACTTTGCGCAAGCAATGCATCGTCACCATTTATTTTTGCTAGCAAGCCTTTTTGTGCGGAGGTTGGGAAAATTTGATTCGTTTCCAAACCAAGCAATTCGGCGCTTGTTTTAACTTGCTTGTTAATCTCTTTTTCAATCTCTTTTTCATTCTTAAGTTCGTCCCATAAGCCGTCGATCTTATTCAACACGGCCAAGCGACCTTTTTGCTTCCAGCGTGTACCACTAATATATTGGCGCCACACATCGATTTCAGATTTTGTCACGCCTGTATCTGCCGCCAAAATAAATAACACCGCATGCGCGTTTGGTAGCATATTCAAGGTCAATTCCGGCTCTGTACCAATCGCATTCAAACCAGGCGTATCTAAAATCACCAATCCCTGCTCAAGCAGAGGATGTGGGAAATTGATCATGGCATAACGCCAGCAAGGAATATCGACTGTGCCATCTTTGTTTAGGCTCATGGCGTCATCGCTGCTGTTTGGGTCGAATAAGCCATATTTCTCGGCTTCTTCCGCTGTCACACGTTTAGTACTGCTCACTTCTTTAAATGCAGTGACCATACTTTCGTTATTGTCGACATCAAATTCCACCGTGTGCCATTCATCTGGGTAGCGTTTATATTCAGTGGTAGTTGCATCAGAGGCACGCGTATCAATCGGCAACATTGAAATTGAAGTAGGTTTGGCAGGATCGTATAATAATTCGGTTGGGCACATCGTGGTGCGGCCTGCACTTGAAGGCAATAGTCGCTGACCATAATCCGCAAAGAAAATAGCATTAATTAATTCTGATTTGCCGCGTGAGAATTCGGCCACAAAGGCAACGTTAAGTTTATCTTCGCGTAATCTTTCAAGCAAATTAGTAATGCGCTGATCGATCTGCGCGTCATTCAGCTCTTGCTCATTTAACCAGCTGCGGTAGTCACAAATGCTATCAACAAGCGCCTTTCTCCACTCGGCGTAGACTGCAAATTGATGTGCTAATTTATTTTCTGCCATTCAAATCCCCAAAAGTAAAGCCGAAATTTGGCTACTTTTCTAGTAATTGCACTCTATCATGCTCATAATAATAGTCAAATAAATCAGCAACATCTTCATGAGTATTTAATCTAGTTTCTGATGAAAGGTGACATTTTAGCGACAAACGGCTCGAAACATAAAAAAGTTGTGGTAAAAACCGCTAATTTATTAGCCAAGTGGCATGTTCTGCTATCATTTCGGTTTGCCTGATTGTAACCCATTTAAATGAGCGGTCTAAACCTTAACTCACCACTACCCATTGATATTCGCCTACATCAGGCCTCTCGACTATTAGAAATAAAATTCGATAACAATACCGAGTGTATGCTCTCATGCGAGTTGTTACGTGTATATTCGCCGTCCGCAGAGGTTCGCGGACACGGAGCAGGCCAAGAAACACTACAAATCGACAAAGAAAACGTCAATATAACCGCTATCGAACCTGTCGGCAATTACGCGGTCAAGTTGGTGTTCTCAGATGGCCATGATACTGGCTTGTACTCATGGGATTATTTATATTATTTAGGCGAAAATTACCAAGTCTTATGGCAAGATTATATTGCCAAGCTTGAAATGGCTGGGCATAAACGTCAGGATGCGAAATAAGGAGCATGCAATGAGCGAAGACAACTTACAGCATACAACACACTTTGGCTTTAAAACGGTGGAGGAAACCGAAAAACAACATAAAGTTGGCGAGGTTTTTCATTCTGTTGCTAGCAAATATGACCTCATGAATGATGTGATGTCGGCAGGCTTACATCGCGGCTGGAAGCGCTTTGCAGTCGAAATAAGTGGCGTAAAAGCTGGCGATAAAGTGCTCGATATTGCTGGCGGTAGCGGCGATTTAAGCAAACTATTTGCCAAAAAAGTCGGAATTGAAGGCGAAGTGACCCTAACAGACATCAATGCTTCCATGCTAGCGGTAGGCCGCGATAGAATGATAGATGCTGGCTTGAGTGTGCCTGCAACGCAATGCAACGCAGAAAACCTGCCATTTGCCGATAATACGTTCGATTGTGTGATTGTGGCTTTTGGCTTGCGCAACATGACACATAAAGACATTGCACTCAAAGAAATGCAGCGCGTGCTCAAAGTAGGTGGGCGTTTGCTAGTATTGGAGTTTTCCAAAGTATGGCAACCACTAGAAAAATTATACGACGCTTACTCATTTAAACTTTTGCCGTTCATGGGCAAAATATTAGCCAAAGATGAGGCCAGTTACCAATACTTGGCCGAAAGTATTCGTATGCACCCAGACCAAGAAACGCTTAAACAAATGATGACTGACGCGGGCTTGAGCCGTGTAGATTACTACAACTTGAGCGCGGGCGTTGTAGCATTGCACAAGGGCTATAAGTTATAAATGATTAAGCTGCTCGTAACGCGTTTCTTACAACATCTAACCAACCAAAACGCTTGGTCACGCCCGCATTTGCAGCTTTATGCTGGTAAAGTTGTTTGCTTTGACTTTGTGCTCGCCAAAGCGAATTTGCTGATTTTAGAGGATGGTAGTTTAGCGTTAGCAGGCACTAACTATAGCAACAAGTCTGCATCGCCAGAAGCCACTATTCACCTGCCTCCCAGCCTTGCACTTAGAATCATGTCTGGCGATGAAAGCGCTAAAATGTTGATTAAAATTGAAGGTGATACGCATTTTGCAACAGAACTCAGCAAGGTTTTGCAAAATATGCGTTGGGATATTGAGGATGATTTAAGCAAAATTGTGGGTGATATTGGGGCTTTTAAAATCGGCGAAGTCAGCAAAAAAGCTTTTGCTGGAATCAAGCAGCAAAGCATTAATGCGACTGAAATGCTGAGCGAATATTGGCAAGAAGAAAGGCCAATGCTGGCTAAAAAACGTCATGTGGAACAGTTTAATGCGGAAGTGGACACTTTGCGTAGCGACGTTGCACGCTTCGAAAAACGGCTAGCTAAACTCACTAAATCATTAGAAAGTTAATCTCAATAAACATGCATTACTTTCGGTTGATTTACATTGTTTTTGTGGCGCTACGTTTTGGATTGGATGATTTTATTCACGAACATGCACCACTACGCCCTTTGCGCAAACTCATTCAGATCGCTTTCTTTTGGCGCAATAAACAGCAGCCTCGCGGCGAACGTCTGCGTTTAGCGCTAGAAAAGCTAGGTCCGATTTTTGTTAAATTTGGTCAAATGCTCTCGACTAGACGCGATTTATTGCCACCAGATGTCGCAGACGAACTGGCAAAACTGCAAGACCAAGTGCCACCATTTGCCTTTGCTGAAGTACAAAAAAGCATAGAGGCCGCATTTGGCTTGCCGCTCAACCAAATTTACAGTGACTTTGATGAAGTTGCTATCGCCAGCGCATCCGTCGCACAAGTACATTTTGCCTCGTTACTAGACGGCACGCCTGTCGCAGTTAAAGTGTTACGGCCAAACATCGCCAAAGTCATCAACCAAGATTTAAGCATACTCAAATCGCTCGCTTGGCTTTTACAAGCGGTTTCAGCGGAAGGCAAACGTTTAAAACCACAAGAAGTCGTTGAAGAATTTGCACGCCACACCCAACACGAACTGGATTTAACGCTGGAAGCTGCCAATTGCAGCCAGCTGGCGCGTAACTTTCTAGACAAGCGATTATTAATTCCAGAGGTTTATTGGGATTATTGCCGCCGTGAGGTAATGACCATGCAGCGCATGCACGGCACGCCGGTGAGCCAAATTGATGTGCTGCGCACTAAAGGTATAGACATTACCAAACTGGCGCACGATGGCGTAGAGATATTTTTTACGCAGGTTTTTCGCGATGGTTTTTTCCATGCCGATATGCACCCTGGCAATATACAGGTGGCGACTGAAGGTGAGTATGCAGGTCGCTATATCGCGCTCGATTTCGGCATTATGGGTAGCCTGAATGACACCGATAAATATTATTTGGCGCGTAACTTTTTAGCGTTCTTTAATCGCGATTACCGCGATGTCGCCGTGGCGCACATTGAATCAGGCTGGGTACCAAAAGATACCAATATAGAAGAGCTTGAAACCAGCATCCGCGCTATCTGTGAGCCGATTTTCAACAAGCCACTTAAAGATATTTCGTTTGGCAGAACCTTGCTAAGCTTGTTTCAAATGTCCCGCCGTTTTGGCGTGGTTATACAACCGCAATTAGTGATGCTACAAAAAACCCTGCTGAATATAGAAGGTTTAGGCCGTGATTTAGACCCGAATATCGACTTGTGGCAATCGGCCAAACCGTTCTTAAAACGCTGGATGAGCGAACAGGTGGGCTGGCGCAGCGTAGCGAAATCGCTTAAAAAAGAACTGCCTTTTATACTCAAGAACGTGCCGCAAATGCCGCGTTTAGTGCATCAATTTTTAAGTCAACAAACCAGCGCCGAACAGGAAGTGCCGCTACGAGCAAGCATTGACGCGCTGATTGAAGCACAACAAAAACAAGCACGCTGGCAAAAGCGCTTGACCTTAATTATTGCTTTGTTCGTGCTACTGCAAGTTGCAACTTTATTGCTACTCATGCGCTAGTGTTTTTGGCAGAACTTATGTTTGGCAACTTTGGCAAAAAAACGTCGAGCGCTGTCCTAAGCGGATACATTTAATCGGTTTGCTACATACCTTACAAAGTTCATCGGTGCGACCATAAACAAAGTATTCCTGCTGAAAATAACCAGGATTACCATCGGTACCAAAAAAATCTCGTAAGCTGCTGCCACCCGCGTTCAATGCATCGTTAAGCGTGGCCTTGATTTCGCTTACCAATTTTTCACACTGTTTTAACATCAGGCTTTTAGCTGGTTTTTCAGGGTGAATGCGCGCGCGGAATAACGATTCTGAAGCGTAGATATTCCCTACCCCTACAACCAAATGGCTATCCATAATCGCCACTTTAATAGCAGCACTGCGTGTACTTAATTGCCCATGCAGATATTTAGCGTTAAAAGTATCATCAAGCGGCTCTGGGCCTAGTGGCGCAAGTAGCGCATGTTTGCTGGGCTCTAGCCCTGCCCACAACACTGCACCAAAGCGGCGTGGGTCACGCAGGCGCAACACTCGCCCATCATTAAATACAATATCAAAATGGTCGTGCTTTTCAGGCGGATAGTTTCTATCCAGCAAGCTAATACGGCCAGACATGCCTAAATGCAGTAGCAATGTCCCACATTCGAAGTCAGCCAAAATATATTTAGCACGACGTCTTAGGGAAAGTAGTTTTTGATTTCCTAACGTTTGCGGCAAATGCGCAGGGATTGGCCAGCGCATGCTTGCATTGCGAATAACAATGTTTTTAACCGTTTGATTTAAAAGTGGAAGCAGCCCGCGGCGGGTAATTTCGACCTCGGGTAACTCTGGCATAAAAAATTACTGTATGTTAAGCGGTGGGTTAAGCATGGTAAACCCAACGTCGTTGCTAAAATGATACATCACGCCTTCATCCGGGCGGCCAAGCAGCAAATCGGGCGCTTCTGAAATTTTATCAAAATGCACCTTTTTTCCATCTTTTAACTTTATGTCAAACGACGGATAGGTAATCTTGTGGTCTGGCGTATACAGCTCTACCTGTTTGGCTTGCGCTTGCTTCCAGCTGAAATCCAACCACTCGTTCATCTCATTTTGAGTAATTTTAGCCTTTGGCACATTGACTTTCCATTTGCCATCATCTAGTTCCACATTCAAATGCGCTTGTTCCCATTGCTCTAAATGGGCAAAATCGAAACCTGAAATTTGCTTGGCTTCATTTTTGGTAAGCGGTGTTTTATCAATCAATTCAATTGACTGCGTGCTTGCTGCCTCAGCATAACTTCCTGGAAGCAGATAAACCGCATTTTTATAAGCAACATATTGTTCTTCAGTTACCGAATTGAAAGTACCAAAACTAAACTCTTCCGCGCCCGCGGCACTGGTGAGTTTGAGTCTTAATTGTGGGTTGTCGAGGCCAAACTTGGCTAAATCTGTATTCGGGAATTTTTCTGTACTTTTGGCCGCGATGACGGCCAAAATGCGCTGTACGGATAATTGGTCTGCACGCGTTTTGTAAGGCGCTGTCATGCGCCAAAAACCATCTACTTTCTCAAAGCTGGTCGCTGCTTTAGTAGGAAATTCCACTTTAATTGAAGTGAAATCTGCAAGTTTTAGTGTTGAAACCTCGTGCTGGGAAGGCCCGTCGTTATTGGCTTTTGGGCGTGTGTATAAAAACGTCACAAGGCCTACAACAAGCGCCAACATCACCAAGTTTAACAACCATCTTTTTTTCATGCTAAATCCTCGCCGCCTTACGCTTTTCTACGTTTCCACCAAAAGTAAAAGCCTGCAAATATCATGGCGAAAGGAATGATGAAATTAAACAACCCAAATGGATAAGTGCTTTTTTGATCACTCCCTAACTGAATTGGATTATAAATGATCATCGCCCAAATGTGCCCCCAGCCTGTTTCTGGTATGGTGATATTGACATCCTTAAGCGGCATTGGCTGAATCGTAATGAGACTGTCGTCCCCTGCCAGCCAATTGATTATATTCACGCCAAAATCGACATTACTCTGACTAGTAATAAACGTGTTAGACAAAAAGTTTGCGTTACCCATCACTACCACACGCTGGCCTTTTTTGCCATATATTCGCTCTAACGCCACGCCAATATTAATGGGGCCGCGTTTGTCTTTTTTCTCATCGAATTCTACTGTAAAGTTTTTAACCCCTGGCGCAACTTTATCAGATTCCAACCAACCTTTTTGTGCAACATCTACTAAACGGGAAACCTTCCAGCCGAATTCATCTGAGGCATGCGCATCGACTTCATGTGCCTCTGGATACACCGTTAAATATTGGAAAGTACGGGTAATTGCATGGTCACCATAGGCAACGCTGAACGCATTTTTAGCATCTTGCTTGTAATCTTTAGCCGATAAATCCACCACTATCCCAGGCGAAACGCTCACACCCAAATAAGTCGCAACCTCTTTTAAACCATGCAAGTTATCATCATCTAAAAGCCACAACACATTGCCACCAGCCTCAATGTAGGCCTTAATCTTTTTGGTTTCAATTGCATTCAAATCGACTTGCGGCGCGGCAACCACCAACATTGAGCCATTACTAGGTACATCTTGCGCGAGCATTAAATTGATATTGGCAAATTTAAACCCTTTCGATTCCAACACTTTGCCAAACTCGCCTAAATCTTGATTTTTCTTGCCTTGCAATAGGCGCTCACCATGTCCATCCAAATACATAATCGGCTGATTATTGGTGCGCGACAAACGCACTAATAAGTTAGTCATTTCTTGCTCAGCGATAGGCGGTGAAATATGCTCGCTACGCTTATTGTACTCCACTATCATCTCGCCATCTTCCTTCACGCCAGCTTCTTGCGCGAGTTTTGGCTCTTCTGATGGGTTAATAAATTTAAGTTGAATATTTTTTTTCTCGCGTTTGTAACGCGCCATAAAATCGATCATGCCTTTGCGGAAATTATCACCCCCCGACGCATCATCTTTAGTGGCATACACCGTCACGTTTATGGGCTCTTTCATTTGCTTGAGCACATTAACGCTGCCTTGCGTGAGGATGTTGCGATTGGCCTGTGTGATATCTTTAGTAATGCGATATTGCGTTGCCAAATAACCGAGCAACACAATTAAGCAGATAAACAGCAGTACAAAAAGCCAACTTTGTGCCAGCATTTGAAGACGTAATTTTTTATTAATATTCATAAACTTAACCCAATTATCCTCTTAGGCGATCAGCATCTAAGCGACGAATTGTTAATGTTAAAAAAGTGATGATCAGCAACATAAAATAAGCTATGTCACCCGTATCGATAAGGCCGCCCGTGAACGATTGAAAACGGTGCATGATAGATAAGTTTGGCAAAATTCCACTTGGGTCGCCCGGCAGCACCAAATCTAAAAACGATAAAGCAAACAACACAATAAAGGTTAATATTGCCGCCACAACGGGCTGCTGCGTCATACTAGAAAAATAAAGCCCCGCCGCTGAAAAGCTGGCAACCAATAACAACAAGCCAAATGAGTTAGCCAAAATATAACCAGTATCGATTTCTGCCCACGGACTAAGCGCGAACAGCATGATTGCGATATAAACCACCAATACACCTAGGAAAATGACCAAACCTAAAAACTTACCCAACACAATATCGGTGATAGAAACAGGCGCGCTAAACAAGAAAGGTAGTGTCAGGCTGCGGCGCTCTTCTGAGATTAAACGCATTGAAAGCAATGGCACTGCAAATAAAGCTAAAAATGCTGCAAAACTAAATAGCTTTTCCCCAACAAACTGCGTAACCCCAATGCGCTCTGCGGGGCGCATGGCACCTTGCATCACGGCAAAATAGCTATCAATACCGTTTAAAAAATTCATGCCAAAAGCGAGCATTAACAGCGATAAAATGACCCAACCCATGGGCGACGCAAACATACTTTTAAGTTCTTTTCTTAAAATATTAAATATCATTTTCTACCTTATTGTGGTGACTCTGCTGCAATCTCTGCAGCATCTTGATGTGTTAATTGCGTAAACACATCTTCTAAACTTGTTTGGTCAGGCGCGATTTGGTACAAGCCCCATTTATTTTTCACGGCCGCCTGCACAATCGCCTCATGTGGCGCCTCACCTTCAGCAAATCGCACACGCATCATATTGTTATCGGTCAGTTCGGCTTCAATGACGCCTTTAATTTTTAGTAGCTCGTCCACCATTGGAAGATTGCTGAATCCAATCAATAACTTATTTCCAATACGCTGACGTTTTAACACATCAATGTCGCCATTAAATACCAGCTTACCTTTGTCGATAATCTGCACGTGATTACACATCAACTCCACCTCGGGCAGAATGTGTGTAGACAAAATCACGCTGTGCTCTTTGCCAATCTCTTTAATTAACTCACGGATAGGACGAATCTGGTTTGGATCCAAACCAACGGTTGGTTCATCCAAAATCACGACCATTGGGCTGTGAATAATGGCTTGTGCAATACCTACGCGTTGCTGATAACCATTGGATAAATTTTCTATCAGGCGTTTGCTCATGTGAGTTAAGCCACAGCGCTCTTTAGCGTTTTCTACTGCTTTTTTAATATGCTTACCACTCACTCTATGCAAGCGTGCGGCGATGGTTAAATACTCATCTACGGTAAATTCTTTATATAAAGGGCGCATTTCAGGCAAGTAGCCAATCAGTGCCTTGGCTTCTTTAGGATTTTCAATCATATCGATACCGCAAATTTTCATGCTACCCGCACTAGGCGCAAGGTTGCCAGTGAGCATTTTCATAGTGGTGGATTTACCTGCGCCATTTGGCCCCAAAAATCCGAGCACTTCGCCCTGCTTTACGCTAAAACTCACATTACTTACCGCCTCGCGGCCGCCGTAAAGCCTTGTAAGCTCAATTGCTTCTACTGTTAAATTATTCATAGTTATTTATTAGGCGCCAAGATAAAACTAATGCTTTATGAGACAAAATGGGTAGATTAGTTTCATGCAAAAAGCTATAGTCATACTTATATTAATGTGAATTACTGTCCAACCCTTAATTATGGATGAACTTGCGTCAACTGTCACGGACTAAACAAGCACAAGTGACCATTTAAACGAACATATGGATATTAATTAATGCCTCAAATTAAAAAAATTGCTATTGCTTTACTCCTTGCTTTTATTGGCATGGGTAGCTTAACTACGCTTGCAGAAACAAAAGTAACGCCCACCATTACCACCGCTAATGCAGAGTTTGTGTACAAATATCTGCTAGGTGAAATTGCTGGGCAGCGCGGCGAAACCACTTTGGCTAGTCAATTATTTTTAGATTTAGCCCAGCAAACACGTGATCCGCGCCTAGCAGAACGTGCCGCACGGGCAGCCGTTTATGCCAACCAACCTGGTATTGCCTTGCAGGCCTCAACTTTGTGGGCAGAGCTAGACCCTAATTCGCTAGAAGCGCAACAGGCTTCAAGCCAATTATTGGTAGCAAGCGGCAATTTAAAACAAGCTAAGCCACATATTCAACAATTATTGGCTAAAGAAGATACGCGCGCCAATGGTTTTTTATATTTAAATAACCTGCTTGCCAACCAAAAAGATAAAGCTGAAGTTTTAGCGGCAATTACCGAATTTGCAGCGTCTTACCCCAAATTGCCAGAAGCGCATTTTGCGGTTGCACAAGCAGCTTTAGTCGCAGACAAACCTGATATCGCGACTAAAGAGCTGCAAACTGCCAACAAACTGCGCTCTGGCTGGGAGTTGGGTGCGCAAATGCAAGCGCAAATGCTACTCAAAGAATCTCCTGAAAAAGCCATTGCATTCCTACAAGGCTTTTTAAAACAATATCCAAAATCAAACGATGTACGCATGGCGTACGCCAAAACCTTAGTCAGCCAAAAACGTTATGCGGAAGCCAAACCTGAATTTGTAAAACTGGTTGAAAGCTCTAGCGGCAGCCCAGAAATCAGCGCCGTTGTTGGTTTGTTATCGCTAGAGTCCAATGACTACCCGATGGCAGATAAATATTTTCAGCAATCTATCAGCACTGGCTTTAAAGACCCTGACCAACTATATGGCTATTTAGGACGTAGTGCTGAGCGTCAAAAAGACGATGCAAAAGCAATCAGTTGGTATGACAAAATTCAGCCTGGCGAACATTTTCTTGAGGGCAGACTTTCTGCCGCCAACGTAATCGCACGAACAAAAAATGTAGATGCCGCCATCAAAATGCTGGATGAGGTAGATGAATTAACACCAGAACAACAAGTTTTGGTACTTCAAACCGAAGCCAATATGTTGTCGCAGGCCAAGCGCAATCAAGAATCTTTTGATTTGATGGACAAAGCCGTTAACAACTGGCCAGATTCAAACGACCTCATTTACGATCATGCCATGGCTGCAGAGCGTATAGGTAAATATGACGTAATGGAAACACAGTTGCGTAAGCTAATTAAAGCCAAACCTGATTTTGCAGCAGCCTACAACACGCTTGGATATTCGCTTGCAGACCGCAACGTAAGACTTAGTGAAGCACAATCGCTACTTGAAACCGCGGTGAAATTATCCCCAGGCGACCACTATATGCTAGACAGCCTAGGCTGGGTGCATTACCGCTTAGGCAATTTAAGCAAAGCGGCCGACTATTTGCGCAAAGCCTATGAAATTCAGGCAGACCCAGAAATTGCGGCGCATTTGGGCGAAGTGCTATGGAAACAAGGCTTGCAAGAAGAAGCCAAAAAAATCTGGGCGAATGCACTAAAAGATTACCCAGAAAATGACGTGTTAGTAGCCACCACCAAAAAATTTAACTCTTAGCCTGTTTTTACCCTTAGTTAGGTCAAATTTGCTTTTAAAAAGTAATAGCTTATTTCTAGCAATAGTATTGCTGGTGAGTGCTTGCGCAACACTGCCACCGCCAGCGACTCAACCGCCAACAACAGTCAGCATCAACCAAAAACATCTCGCTACGCTTGCCAATATTAAAGCTTTTTCGCTCAAAGGCCGTTTAGGTGTAGTCACCAATCCACGTGGCTTTACAGGTGGTATCGATTGGCAACATCAGCTAACTAACGATAATATCGACGTGTTTTCGCCTGTGGGAGGTAAAGTTGCTAATATTGTTAAAAATCCAAATGGCGTAACCCTCACCACGCAAGATGGCCACAGTGTTAAGGCAAATGATGCAGAAAGCTTAACCGAAGCCACGTTAGGTTGGCGCTTGCCGCTTAACGGTTTAAGCGATTGGGCACTAGGCAAGCCAACAAGCAGTAAAATAGAGGCCATAACTTGGGATGAAACTGGCCACCTGACTACACTAAAACAAGACGGCTGGGATATTAGCTATGAAAACTATGCTGAAACCAATGGCATATTTTTACCTAGCAAAATTGTACTAAAAAGTGAAAAAGTGAACTTAAAATTGTTGGTAGAAAAATGGGTCGCAGTAGAAAACTAAACCCGTTGATGCGACTATCGTTAAGTCGCTTTCTTCTGTCCGAAATAAATATTTCTAACCTTAGAATTAGCCCCTAAATCCACCACTGCTTCTGCATTAAAATTCCCGCACTTTTACGCATAATTTAGTTATTATGAATAAAAGCATTTTATTTTTATTGTTTCTTTTTACCATCAGTGGCAATAGCTATGCCACGACATGGCTAAAGCTAAGCGAAAATGGCACTTCAAAACTGATGCTGGATAAGCAATCGGTACTTCAGCAAGATTTGCTTAAAAAAGCTTGGGTCAAAATCGAGTACAAAACTCCGCAAGAAAACTTAGAGTCGCTTGGAAAACAATACAATCTATCAAAATTACTGTGGTTTTTTGATTGTAACTCGCAAAAATCAGCCACCTCTCAAGTTTTTCAATATTTAGATAACGAACTGGTGTATTCCGCTGGCGTGGATTCTAAAAATGCTGAGTTCATTGAGCCTGTACCAGAATCCGATATGGATATCGCCATGCGCCATATTTGTCTTTCAGGCAACGCTGTAGCAACGGCCACAGAAGTTAAACCAACAAAAACAAGCACACCACCAGCCGCTTCCAAAGAAGCCACAAGCAAAGCAGAAGCCAAGCCTGAGCCCTCCCCTGAAAAACCAGCCGCCCCAGTTGCTAAAACAGGAACGCCTGCTGTAAAAACTACCCCTGTTAAATCTGGCGCAGCTAAAGACAATGCGCAAAAACCGCATTGGGCTTATGAAGGCAAAGAAGGTCCGGAAAATTGGGCTAAACTCAGCCCAGAATTTGCGACTTGCGAAATTGGACGCAATCAATCTCCCATTAATATTGAAGATACTATGCATACCACTTTAAAACCAGTTAGGGGCATACAAAAATTTCCTGCAAAAGAAATTTTTAATAACGGCCATACGGTGCAAGTTAACTTTAAAGAAGGCAATATGCTGGTGCTAGATAGCGCACCTTATCAAATGAAGGAGGTACATTTTCATGCGCCTAGCGAAAACAAAATACACAATAAGTCATTTCCATTAGAAGCGCATTTTGTACATGCTGATTCCAAAGGCAATCTTACGGTCATTGCCGTGATGTTTAAGGAAGGCAAAGCCAACCCTGCCTTGGCAAAGTTATGGCTAGAAATGCCGAAAAAAGAAGGTGAGCCTGTTGCGCTCAAAACTAGAGTTATTCCTAGCGAATTAATACCAGAAAATCGTGCTTACTATCGATTCAGTGGCTCTCTCACCACCCCGCCTTGCAGCGAAGGCGTGCGCTGGATATTAATGAAAACCCCAATGACCGCCTCTAAAGAACAAATTGAAACTTTTGAACAAGCCATACATCACACGAATAACCGCCCTGTGCAAGCGTTAAACGGGAGACTGGTTGTTGAGTAAATTTATTTAAATTCCGCCGCTAGTCTCGTATTCACATGCGTTAAAATACGGGCGTATGCAAA
Source organism: Methylotenera sp. (assembly GCA_025360485.1). Lineage (GTDB taxonomy): Bacteria > Pseudomonadota > Gammaproteobacteria > Burkholderiales > Methylophilaceae > Methylotenera_A. The sequence goes on from JANYCB010000116.1 coordinate 44,297, forward strand.
ACTTTCAAGCATTTCAAGATTTTGAGCCATTCTTGGCTCCTGCAAAAATTAACCTGTTTTTGCACATTACTGGTCGTCGCGCTGATGGTTATCACACGCTGCAAAGTGTTTTTCAATTACTGGATTTTTACGATACGATTCACTTGAAACCAACAAAATCAGGTGAAATTAAACGCATTAATGAAATAATGGGTGTGCCTGCAAACCAAGATATATGCGCCTTAGCGGCCAGTGTTTTACAGAAAAAAACAGGTTGCAAATTAGGTGTAGAGTTTATCGTTGAAAAACACATCCCTATGGGTGGCGGTTTGGGGGGTGGCAGTTCAGACGCTGCAACCGTTTTATTAGCGTTAAATCAGTTATGGCAACTTAACCTAAGCCGAGAAGAATTGATACAAATTGGCCTAAGTCTAGGTGCGGATGTACCCGTATTTATCTTTGGCCAAAACGCTTGGGCAGAAGGCGTAGGCGAGCAACTTACCAAGATTGATTTACCAGAACAATATTATGTGGTACTAACGCCGCCAATTCATGTGTCAACTCGTGATGTTTTTGCCAATTCACGATTGACAAGAGACACGAAACCATTGAAAATAGCGGACTTTTCAAGCGGTGCAAATTCTGATGAATTTAGAAACGATCTTGAAGCAATAGTGTGTGAAGAATTTCCTGCAGTTGCAACCACCCTCAATTGGCTGAGCCGCTTTGTGTTAAAAGACGGTGGTAAAGCAAAGATGAGCGGTTCAGGTGCCTCTGTATTTGTTGCGGTTAATTCAAAACAAAAAGCGAATGAAATTTTGGCGCAAAAACCTGAAAATGTAACAGGGTTTGTGGCAAAAGGCTTAAAACAACATCCATTGTTTTATTTAGCCAAGTAGTTGATTGATTAAGTTTATTGGGGAGTCGCCAAGTTGGTTAAGGCACTGGGTTTTGATCCCAGCATCCGAAGGTTCGAGTCCTTCCTCCTCAGCCAGTTTTTATAATGCAGACAATTGGTCTGCATAGATTTGAAGTAAAAGCGTGTAGATTTAAGCGAGTTAACAAACCGTAAAGTCCACACGCTTTAATTTTTTAAATGTTTTGAGGGCATCGCTTTGAGTAACGGCAACATGATGGTGTTTACAGGCAACGCCAACCCAGTATTAGCGCAGGAAGTTGCGTCGCACTTGGGCATTGAGCTGGGCCGCGCCGATGTTGGTCGTTTTAGTGATGGCGAAATCATGCTGGAGTTGCTGGAAAACGTGCGTGGTCGCGATGTATTTGTGTTGCAATCGACCAGTTACCCGACGAATGACAGCTTAATGGAAGTGATGGTCATGGTAGATGCGCTACGCCGCTCCTCTGCGGGCCGCATCACTGCTGCAATCCCCTATCTCGGCTATTCGCGACAAGATCGCCGTCCGCGCTCTGCTCGCGTGGCGATTACCGCGAAAGTAGTAGCCAACATGCTCACTAGCGTGGGCGTAAATCGCTTGCTGACCATGGATTTGCACTCAGATCAAATTCAAGGATTTTTTGATATTCCTGTGGATAATATTTATGCCACACCGATTTTGTTAGATGATTTACTTAAACAAAATTACCATGATTTAGTCGTGGTTTCACCTGATGTTGGCGGCGTAGTGCGCGCACGCGCTGCAGCAAAGCAATTGAGTGCTGATTTAGCGATTATCGATAAACGTCGCCCAAAACCGAATGTAGCTAAAGTAATGAATATTATTGGTGAAGTGGCTGGCCGCAACTGTGTCATTATGGATGACATGGTTGATACCGCGAATACGCTGTGCGAAGCTGCGGCAGCATTAAAAGCACAAGGCGCGAAAAAAGTATTGGCTTATGCCACTCACCCCATTTTATCGGGAAGCGCGGCAAAGCGTATAGCCGATTCTGACTTGGATGAATTAGTGGTTACGAATACCATTCCGCTCAGCCAAGCATCAATTGATTGCAAAAAAATTCGCCAATTAAGCGCGGCGCGATTATTAGCAGAAACGATTAAACGCATTAGCCAAGAGGAATCTGTTTCCTCTTTATTTATGGATTAATACTAATCATCGAATTAATGATTAGTAATAGTGATTTCACCCTGTTTTCTGGTCGCGGAAGACAGATTTTTGTGTACTATCCGCTGTGAAACATACAGCACAATTAGGAGTAATAAAATGAGTATCGAAATTAATGCAGTCAAACGTGACGTCAAAGGTACGGGTGCGAGCCGCCGTCTACGTCGCGCTGGCACAGTGCCAGGTGTTGTTTACGGAGCGGGTAAAGCGGCCGTAAATCTTGAAGTGAATCATAAAGAATTGTTTTTACAGTTCCGTCACGAATCGTTTCACGCGTCTATTTTAAGCCTGAATTTAGATGGCAAAAAAGAAGACGTATTGTTACGTGATTTTCAAATGCACCCAGTACGCAATACCATTCAACACATTGACTTTCAACGTGTTTCAGCCACTGAAAAAATCCACGTTAAAGTGCCTTTCCACTTTATTAACGGTGAAACTGCCCCAGGCGTTAAGCTGGGCGGCGGTATCGTTGCGCACATCATGACAGAAGCCGAAGTAAGCTGCTTTCCAAAAGATTTGCCAGAGTTCCTTGAGGTTGATTTAGGTGCATTAGAAATTGGTAACTCTGTGCATTTATCACAAATTACTTTGGCCTCAGGTGTTGAGTTTGTACAACTCGCACACGGTAACGATGCGGCAGTTGCGGCGATTGCCAAAACACGCGGTGGTATTTCTGATGAAGATGAAGCAGCAGCAGACGCTCCTGCATCTACTGCAGAAACTCCTGCAACTCCAGCCACAGAACCTGCAGCTGAGTAATTAAATCAATTTGACAATAAAAGCGCGTACTTAATATTAAGTGCGCGTTTTTTATTTTAAACTAACAACATGACTGGTATTAAACTCTTTGTAGGCTTGGGCAACCCTGGCGATAAATATACCGCCACGCGCCATAACGCAGGCTTTTGGTTTATAGATGCCATCGCCGCGCAAACTAACAGCAAGCTTGCACTAGATGCGAAAATGTTTGGTATTACTGGTAAATTAATTACAGCCAAACTTAGCCCAAACGCCGATGTTTGGCTGATGATGCCAACCACCTTTATGAACAATAGTGGCAAAGCGGTTGCCGCGCTGGCCAATTACTACAAAATCAACCCTGCGGAAATCTTAGTCATTCACGATGAACTTGATTTACCCGCGGGTAGCGTTAAATTAAAGTTTGGTGGCGGGCATGGCGGCCACAATGGCTTAAAAGATATACATGCCGCACTTGGCACGCCCGATTATTGGCGGCTTAGAATTGGTATTGATCACCCGGGCGACCGTAATGAAGTAATTAATTACGTATTAAAAGCGCCTACAAAAACAGAAAACGATGCTCTGCAAGCCAATATCCATGCGGCTTGTGGAGTGGTCGATTTACTTATTAAAGGTGAATTTGAAAGCGCAATGCAGAAGTTACATACAAAAAATGAATAGAGAATTTAAATGCAATGTGGAATCGTAGGCCTACCTAACGTAGGAAAATCTACCTTATTTAACGCCATTACCAAAGCGGGCATTGCGGCAGAGAACTACCCTTTCTGCACCATTGAGCCAAACGTTGGCATTGTGGAAGTGCCAGACCCGCGCATGCAACCGCTTATTGATATTGTAAAGCCGCAAAAAGTGCAGCCTGCCATTGTCGAGTTCGTAGATATTGCAGGCCATGTGGCTGGCGCATCTAAAGGCGAAGGCCTAGGCAACAAGTTCTTGGCGAACATCCGCGAGACGGACGCTATTGCGCATGTGGTGCGGTGTTTCGAAGATGGCAATGTGATACACGTGGCGAATAAAATTGATCCGCTTTCAGATATCGAAGTGATTAATACCGAGCTGGCGCTTGCCGACATGGAAACGGTCGAAAAAACCATGCAACGCGAAGGCAAAAAAGCCAAAAGTGGCGATAAAGATGCTATTGCACTCATTAAGGTGCTGGATAAAGTCGTACCTTGTTTAGACCAAGCCAAAGCTGTGCGCACTTTAAATTTAGACGCAGAAGAATTGCAGTTGCTAAAACCGCTGTGTTTAATCACCGTAAAACCTGTGATGTACCTTGCCAATGTGGATGAAAAAGGCTTTGAGAATAATCCACATTTAGACAAAGTGGTTGCACTGGGCAAGGCTGAGCATGCGCCTGTGGTGTGCATTTGTGCCAAAATTGAAGGCGAAATTTCAGAGTTAGACGACGAAGATAAGTTATTGTTTTTATCTGAACTCGGCCAAGAAGAACCAGGCTTAAACCGCGTCATCCGCGCCGCTTACGATTTACTTGGCTTGCAGACTTACTTTACCGCTGGTGTGCAAGAAGTGCGCGCTTGGACAGTAAAAAAAGGCGCCACCGCGCCGCAAGCCGCAGGTGTGATTCATACCGATTTTGAAAAAGGCTTTATTCGCGCAGAAGTGATTCAATATGACGAATACGTGAAAAACAAAGGCGAACAAGGTAGCAAAGAGGCTGGGAAAATGCGTTTGGAAGGCAAAGAATATATTGTGCAAGATGGTGATGTGATGCACTTTAGGTTCAACGTTTAGCTCCGCGAGGTTTAATGTTTAGCTTCGCGAGATTCAACGTTTAACTTTGACATACCGCCGCCGAAACCCTATAATGCGCGGCTCAGTTTTAAAAGGGTGATGTAGCTCAGCTGGTTAGAGCACAGGATTCATAATCCTGGGGTCGAGGGTTCAAGTCCCTCTTTCACCACCACTAACAACGCCCCTTTC
>JANYCB010000135.1 GCA_025360485.1 Methylotenera sp.
AGAGGGCATCGCCCTCTTATCAATTTTTAGAGCATTATGTCTGTTTTTACTACCTTAACTTTAGAAGAAGTTCGCGCTTGGTTGCGCGATTTTGCTATTGGCGAAATCATTGAACTGCGCGGTATTGCGGCAGGCATTACCAATACGAACTATTTTGTGATTACCCAAAATGCAAATAATGCGCATAGTCGTTATGTGCTGACGATTTTTGAGCACAATAAGCTAGAAGAGTTACCGTATTTCGTTGATTTAATGACACATTTAGCCAAGCATGGCGTGCCTTGCCCTGCGCCGATTATCGATAAAAACGGTCTGGCTTTGCACGTGCTAAAAGGCAAGCCAGCGCTGATGGTGAGTTGTTTAAAAGGCAGCGATACAGAGAAGCCTAATGTGGTTCAGTGTGCACAAGTGGCTAAAGCGCTGGCGCAGTTGCATATTGCTGGACAGAATTTTGTGAGAAAGTCGCATAATCCACTTGGCGCTGAATGGCGCGAGGTAACCGCACAACAAGTGATGCCAAAACTTAGCTCTGATGAACAATCTTTATTAAAAGCTGAGCTAGATTTTCAAGATAAGCTAAATTTATCCAAATTGCCACACGGCGTTGTGCATGGCGATTTGTTTCGCGATAACGTGTTGTTTGATGGCGAGCAATTGGGTGGTTTTATCGATTTTTATTATGCCTGTGATGATAGCCTGGCCTATGATGTAGCGATTGCGGTAAACGATTGGTGCGTGCTGGAAGATGGTAGTTTTGATGAAGAGAAATTAAAAGCTTTTTTAAGCGCCTATCAAGCTTTACGGCCATTTACAGAGGCAGAATGTTTAAGCTGGCACATGCTTTTGCGAAGCGCTGCCTTGCGATTTTGGTTGTCACGACTGTTTGATTTTTACTATCCGGCCGAGGGTGAATTGACACACGCTAAAGACCCCAATCATTTCAAACAAATTTTGCAGCATCGTATTCAATTGCAACTAGAGACTCATCAATAAGGATTTTATAAGACATGGCAATTCACGAATCACGTACTAAAACCGGTATTAGTTGGGTGACTGAGAGTTTAAATTTGTTTAAAACTGCACCACGCAAGTGGCTTTTGCTCGCTTTGGCTTATGTAACCTTGTTTATGATGATTCCATCTATAAGTGGTTTAGAGTTCTTAGCATTTTTCAGCATTTTAATTTGGCCAGTTTTTTTGGCCATAGCCATTGCACTTTACCGCAATGCTGACATGAAAAAACAACAAAAATTGAGTGAAACTTTTAATAATATTAAGCCGAAAATGTTAACTTTAATGGCTCTGGGAGGCGCATGTTTATTATATGGTGCGCTAATTAGTTTTATGCTGAATAGTGATCTGCAAGGGTTGGCTGCTTTAGCACAAAATAAAACTGGCATGAGTGAATCGCAAATGATGACACTTCTGCAAAAAATGTTCCCTGTGTTACTCAAAATGATTCTATTACTAATCCCACTGATGATGGCCACTTGGTTTGCGCCTATGCTTATTGCATTTAATAATTATGCATTGGTGAAGGCGATTAAATCGAGCGTTGCAGGTTCGCTACAATATCTCATTGCGCTCGGCACGGCATGGCTGTTGCTCACAGTTGGAATTATGCTGTTGATGATGGGCGTGGGGGTTATTGCAGGTTTAATCAGTAGCATGGTACCCGTGCTTGGCCAAATGCTGATGTCATTGGTCGTGTTTGGCTGCTTGCTTCTAGCAACCTCGCTCATGCTAGCATTTCAATATGTAAGTTATCGTGATGTGTTTCGTGCAGCTTAAGCCAGTTCTACTAGCGTTGCTTGGGGGAGTCATTGTGCTAAGTGCAGGTTGCGGTGATGGTAAAAACTCCATAGACCATGGCGCTGTAAACCAAGGCTCCTCAGACAAAAACATTCCAGATCAAAATTTAAAAGTGGTGATTATTCGTCACGGTGAAAAACCCGCAGATGGCGACAATTTATCCTGCCAAGGCCTAAATCGTGCCTTGCAACTGCCCGCAGTTTTACATCAAAAATTCAACAAGCCAGATTACACCTACGTGCCTGCGCTTAAAATGGATAAATCCACCTCGCGCAGTAGAATGTTTCAAACCGTTACACCGTTTGCTGTTAAGTACGATTTAACGATTAATAGCAATTATGATGAAAGCGAACTAAATAGCGCTGCTAAAAGTGTGCTTAAAAAGAGTGGCACTGTGTTAATGGTGTGGGAGCACAGTGCGATACCTGATTTGGCTAGTGCGCTAGGTGTGGATAATCCGCCAAAATGGGCCGGTGCGGATTTCGATAGTATTTGGATTATTTCTTATGCGGGTGGAAAAGCATCGTTAACTACCGATCAAGAAAGGCTTAACCCATCGGAAAATTGTAGTTTTTAAACTACTATATTTTTTCTAATTTGGCATACTCCATCGCCAAGGTTTTTAAGCCTTGGTTGCCGAAGTTGATTTTAATTACCAAGTTTTCCGCATTGCCTTCGTAAGTCACGACCACGCCTTCGCCAAATTTGGCATGGCGCACGCTAGAGCCAATTTTAAATGGGTATTGATTCGCCTGAGATGGTGCCGTTTGGTGAGATGTGCTTTGATAGTTGCCGCCCGTTGTATAATTTTTAGCAACGGGTTTGCTATTAAGCCGCTTTAACAAAGCCTCGGGTATTTCATCTAAAAAGCGCGACGGAATACCGTAGCGCACTTGCCCGTGTAGCATACGGCTTTGCGCATGGCTTAAGTAGAGTCGCTGTCTGGCGCGGGTTACAGCCACATACATCAAGCGGCGCTCTTCTTCTAGCCCGCCAGTTTCACTGGCACTATTTTCGTGTGGGCATAGGCCTTCTTCTAAGCCACTAATGAATACAGCTTTAAACTCTAGGCCTTTAGACGCATGCACCGTCATCAGTTGCAGCGCATCGTAACCAATGGTGGCTTGATGGTCGCCCGCTTCCAAGCTGGCATGCGTTAAAAATTGTGTCATTAAATCTTGAGGTGCACTAGTGTCACCCTCGCCATCTACATTGTTGTGGTTGCCAAACTCTTGGTTGGTAAATGCAACGGTGGCAGTGATAAGCTCGGCCAAGTTTTCCAGCCTATCTTCACCGTCTTTGTCATTCTCGTAATGTGCTTTTAGGCCAGATAATGTGGTGGCAAGCTCGGCAACTTCGGCCAATGTGATGCCATAGGCTTGGTCCGTCATCTCGCGGATAAGTGCGACAAAGCCTTCAATGCCTTTGCCACCAGGTTTGCCGTTACCTACTTTATTCACAGCCGCTTGCCATAAGCTACATTCGTTTTGGCGCGCGCTTTCCTGCAGTTGTTCTAAGCTTCGCACACCGATACCGCGAGCAGGAAAGTTAATCACACGCAACAAAGCAGTATCGTCATTGGCATTGGCAATTAAGCGCATATAAGCGAGTGCATGTTTAATTTCGGCGCGCTCAAAAAAGCGTAAGCCGCCATAAACACGATATGGTAAATTGGCGGAAAATAACGCGTGCTCGAGGATGCGTGATTGTGCATTGCTGCGGTAAAGCAATGCCATATTGCTTAGCTCCGTGCCTTCAGATTGTAGCATTTTGACCTCATCGACAATAAATTGTGCTTCATCTGTGTCGTTATACGCTTCATAAATTCGAACGGGTTGTCCAGCGCCAGCGGATGTCCATAAATTTTTACCTAAACGATTTTTGTTGTGGCTAATAATCGCATTTGCGGCATCTAAAATATTGCTGTGACTACGGTAGTTTTCTTCTAGTTTAACGATATTTTGTACTTTAAAGTCGCGCTCAAAATCGTGCATATTACCCACGCGTGCGCCACGGAAACCATAAATAGATTGGTCATCATCGCCTACAGCAAACATGCAATTTTCTTTTCCTGCAAGCAACTTAAGCCACAAATATTGCAAGCGATTGGTGTCTTGAAACTCGTCTACCAAAATGTACTGAAAACGACTTTGATAATGCGCACGAATGCGCTCATCACGGTTTAATAGTTCGTAGCAACGCAATAAAAGTTCTGCAAAATCCGCCACGCCTTCGCGGTTGCATTGTTTATCGTATTCCTCATAAATTTCACGTAATTTTTGGCTGTGTCCATCGTACGCGTCTACTTGATTTGCGCGCAAGCCTTCTTCTTTGCAGCTATTAATATAGCCTTGCACTTGCTTGGGCGCGTATTTTTCATCGTCCACATTCATCAATTTCATTAAGCGTTTAATGCTGGACAATTGATCGGCGGTATCTAAAATTTGAAATGTGCTGGGTAAACTAGCTTCGCGATAGTGTGCTCGCAATAATCGATTGCAAAGCCCGTGAAACGTACCTACCCACATGCCTCGCGTGTTAATTGGTAGCATCGCAGTGAGGCGGGTGAGCATTTCTTTGGCAGCTTTATTGGTAAACGTGACCGCCATTAAACCCATAGGAGAAATCTGCTCAGTTTGAATCAACCAAGCAATGCGAGTAGTGAGTACTCGCGTTTTTCCGCTACCAGCGCCCGCTAATATGAGTGCGGATTGGTGTGGCAGAGTGACTGCTTCAAGCTGTTTATTGTTAAGGCCAGTGAGGATTGAAGATTGAGTTTCCATGCCCGTATTATCGCATGGCTTTAACAGAATATTACGCGGTGAAGCAGATACAAATCGTTACAAAAATAGAATGAAAATTTGGAACTTAGCCCAAACCATTTAGTCTGACCTTGCATGATAGCTAAGTTGACGCTTAGTTATCTTTCCGCTTCTTTCCTCCCTGAGCGGAAGCCTTAGACGATGAGGCATTTGCCCCGATTTAATCCCCTTAATCGGGGCTTTTTTTGAGAAAAGTCAATTTGTAACTGACTTGCATCGAAGTGTAAACCAGCTGTAACCAGATAACAAGCGGTTTGTTGTATGACTTAAAATTATCAGTTTAAATATTAATTAAATGATTAAAGTTGCCAATCAATCGGTGGTTGACCTTGCCCAATTAAATACTGATTAATCGTAGAAAATTGATGGTTACCAAAAAACCCACGATGCGCTGACAATGGCGATGGGTGGGGAGACTTAAGCACCAAATGGCGCTCTGCATCAATCACATCGCCTTTTTTCTGCGCGTAACTTCCCCATAACACAAACACTAAGCCATCGCGATGCGTGTTCAATGCGGCGATGGCGGCGTCTGTAAAAGCTTCCCAGCCTTTACCTTGATGTGCACCTGCTTTACTCTGTTCTACCGTCAGCGTGGCATTCAACAACAACACGCCTTGGTCTGCCCACGGTGTTAAGTCGCCATTTTTGCTCATACGAATATCTAAGTCAGATTCAATCTCCTTAAAAATATTCACTAACGATGGCGGCGGAGCAATGCCTTTTGGCACAGAAAAGCTCAAACCGTGCGCTTGCGGCTGCCCTTTCTCATCTTGGCCGTGATAAGGATCTTGCCCGATAATGACAACTCTGACTTTATCAAATGGCGTGTGATTAAATGCATTAAAAATCAATGGATTAGGCGGATAAATGATTTTACCAGCAGCTTTTTCTTGCTTAAGAAAATCACGCAAAGCCTGCATATAAGGCTTTTCAAGCTCATCGCCAATGACTGCCAGCCAAGAAGGGTGAAGTTGACCAGGTTTTTGTTGTGTCATAAGAGG
>JANYCB010000142.1 GCA_025360485.1 Methylotenera sp.
AGTGACACTGGTTACTATGACTGTTGGCGTATTTATTGGCTTGCTGGCAGGTTTTTTTGGCGGAAAAGTGGACCAAATGTTGATGCAAATTACTGATATATTTCTCGCTTTTCCAGGTATTTTATTGGCGATTGCATTTGCAGCCGTGCTTGGCCCTGGTATGACTAATTTGATGATTGCACTTTGCATTACGGGTTGGGTGAGCTACGCGAGATTAACCCGTGGTCAAACTTTGAGTTTACGCAATCGCCAGCACGTGATTGCGGCAGAATCACTAGGCGCTAGCGTGCCACGACTTTTGATTAAACACATCTTGCCGTTGCTAGGTTCAATTTTTATTGTAGAGGCCACTTACAGCTTGGCGAGTATAATGATCGCCGAGGCCAGTTTGTCGTTTTTGGGTTTGGGCATACAAGCGCCAAACGCTAGCTGGGGCGCCATGTTGCGTGATGGTGTGCGCTATATGCTGGTGGCACCGCATTATGTGCTGATTGTAGGTTTAAGCTTGATGAGCTTAATTTTGGCGATTAATTTATTGGGTGACCAGTTGCGTGATAAATTGGACGTAAAAGGCTTAGAACATGCGTAAACAATACAAATATTACGATTTCATCATGGTCGCTTTTGCAATTGTTTTAGTGTGTTCTAACTTGATTGGCCCAGGCAAAGTTACACAAATCACGTTACCCGTAGTCGGCCAACTCACCTTTGGCGCGGGTATTATATTTTTCCCAATTTCTTTTATTTTTGGGGATATTCTTACAGAAGTTTATGGCTACGGCGCTTCGCGTCGCGTGATTTGGGCAGGGTTTGTCAGTTTAGCCTTTGCCAGTTTTATGGCTTGGGTGATCGTCTCACTGCCGCCAGCAACTTTTTGGCACGACCAAGCCGCGTATCAGTCTGTGTATGGCTCTACAGGACGTATCGCGCTGGCCTCATTGATTTCGTTCATCGCGGGTGAGTTTGTAAATTCGTTTGTACTCGCTAAAATGAAAATTTTGACACAAGGCCGCTGGTTGTGGACTCGCACTATCGGCTCGACCATATTCGGCGAAGCAGTCGATTCGCTGCTGTTTTTCCCGTTGGCGTTTTATGGCTCTGGTGAGTTTCCAGATGAAAAAATGCCCATGATTATATTGGCGCAATTTAGCGCTAAAGTGTTGGTAGAGGTAGTATTCACGCCATTTATGTACAAAATTGTTGCGTTTTTAAAACGCACCGAGCACGAAGATTATTACGACACGAATACAGATTTTAACCCCTTTACATTGGAAGCACATTGACCAAAAACCTAAGCATTACTTGGCAAGAAAAAAATAAAACAATCGAAGCAGTTTGGCAATCTGAAGCCAACACCGCACCACCAAAAAACGTGGTGATTGCAGATGACACCACCAATGCCAAAGTGGCTTACAAACTGATTTGCGAAGGCGCGGGGTTTTTATACAAAGGGGATTTTCAAAACGCTAAACAGTTGCTGCAAGCCATTACACGTAAGGTTGATAGCAAGCCAATTGTAGCGGCAGAAAATTTAACACAGGCGTTTCACCAACACCGTGCGCGGCAAATTCAACGCGCCAACATTACCAATAAAATCTTAATCGAACTCAATCATGGTGCTTGCGATTTAAAACGCGCACCCGATGTAAAAGGAGCAGTGACTGGCGCGCTGATTACCAATGCCAAGCTGGATAAAGTGCCTGCAAAAATGGTGCTATCGCTACGTGAGCTTTTGGGCATGGTTGGCGCGCATGAGTGGCGTAAAAAAGGTGTGCAAATCGATGCCCTGTCAGCCAATATCCATGCGCACTATGGCGTGTATAGCCCTATTCGTGGCGAATATTTAGAGTTGATTAATACTGCAAATTTAGGCAACGCAAAAACTGCGTTTGATATTGGTACCGGCACAGGGGTGATTGCCGCTATTTTGGTTACGCGCGGCATTAAAGCAGTGATAGCGACGGACAATAATGTGCGTGCACTCAATTGTGCTGCTGAAAATATCGAAAAACTTAATTTAAAACAATACATTACGTTGGAGCAAGCCAATTTATTTCCAGACGGCAGTAAAAAAGCAGACTTAATCGTCTGTAATCCGCCCTGGTTGCCAGCTAAAGCCAATGCGCCGATTGAGCATGCAATTTACGATCCCCAAAGTACGATGTTGCGAGGTTTTTTATCTGGCGTAAAAGCGCATTTGAATGATGATGGCGAAGCATGGTTAATACTATCGGATTTGGCTGAGCACTTGGGTTTACGCACACATGAAGAGTTGCATAAATGGATTGCCAATGCAGGTTTAAGCGTGATTGAAAAAATTGATATTCAACCCAAACACGCCAAATCGAGTGACCAATCTGATCCGCTTTATCCAGCGCGAGTAAAAGAAATTACCTCACTTTATAGGCTAAAATAAGCAAAAATTGAGTTGAGATCATTATGTCATTAGGTCCCGTCATGTTAGATGTTGTTGGTACAGAGCTTGCTGTCGATGACATCAAAAGACTGCAGCATCCCTTAGTGGGCGGCGTGATTTTATTTGCACGCAACTTCGAAAATTGTGCACAATTATCTGCCCTGACAGCCAGTATCCATGCGGTTCGCCAGCCACCCCTTTTAATCGCGGTAGATCATGAAGGTGGCCGTGTGCAGCGCTTTAGAGACGGTTTTACCAAAATCCCACCGATGCGCGAGTTTGGTAAAATTTGGGATAAAAATCGTAAACAAGCCAAAGAACTCGCTGTGGAAGCAGGTTGGATTTTAGCTGCTGAGCTCCGCGCGCACGGTGTGGATTTTAGTTTCACGCCAGTGTTGGATATGGATTATGGAGATAGCTTGGTGATCGGCGACCGCGCTTTTCATAAGGACCCACAAGCGATTAATGAATTGGCTTTTAGCTTAATGCAGGGGCTAAAAAAAGGTGGTATGCAGGCGGTGGGTAAGCATTTTCCCGGGCATGGTTTTGTAGTGGCAGATTCGCACGTTTCAATACCTATTGATGAGCGGGAGTTCGACCAAATCGCTCAGAATGATATGCAGCCATTTCGGCAAATGATTGATGAAGGCTTGGCGGCGATTATGCCAGCGCACGTGATTTACCCCAAAGTGGACGACAAACCCGCAGGTTTTTCTAGCAAGTGGTTGCAAAAAGTGTTGCGGGAGCGCTTAGGCTTTCAAGGTGTGATTTTTAGCGATGATTTAAGCATGGAAGGCGCCTCTGTTGGCGGCGACGTCACCACGCGTAGCTTAGCGGCGCTGAATGCAGGTTGTGACATGGTGCTGCTGTGCAATCGACCAGATTTAGCGGATGAATTGCTAGACAATTTACTGTGGAAAATGCCTGCGCTAAGCATTGCCAGGCTTGCCCGCATGCACGGAGCGCGCTACCCTATGCACATGAATCATTTACATGAAAACGGCGAATTTGTTGCGGCGGTAAAACGCGTTGGTATGGTTGGAAAATCTGAAACAGATTTGTTTTAATCAATTCGGAGAGTATCAATATGGACTGGACATTGCTGATAGGTGGGTTGGGAATTGGTACATTAGTTACTAAGATTGTAGATTATTTCCTTACAAAAAAATCTTCAAAAGAGGCTTTGCTTTACAAAGAAAAAAAGGAAGTATATTTTGGATTGTTGGATGCTCTACATAAAGCCGCAGTTTCACCTAGCATAGAAAACTCAAAGAATTTTGCATTGTGGCAAACAAGAGTTCAGTTGTTTGGAACTGATGAAGTCTCAATGTCAGTTCAAGGCATTATAGATACGAATGACGGACCTAAAAGTTTACGTGATAAACATTTTGGAGAATTAATTGAAGGTATGAGGAAAGATTTAAATAGTTAAAACCTCATCTTGCGTTGACCCAATCACAGCTAACGCGTAGAATTCGCGCCAATTCTTAAGGTGCTTGCAATGACCAAACAAACCCAGCAAAAATTAGTAGTAGCCAACTGGAAAATGCACGGCAGCCTCAAGCAAAATGAGGCTTTACTGACCGATTTTATTGAAAATTTATCTATCTTAAATCACACGCAAGTGGTGGTTTGTGCGCCTTATCCTTATTTAGCCCAGTTACAAAGCCTATTACAACATACCAATATCGCTTGGGGTGCACAGAATGTGGCTAAAAACGAGGTTGGTGCTTTTACTGGCGAAGTAAGCGCAGCTATGCTCAAGGATTTTGGCGCTAGCTACGTGATTATTGGACACTCTGAGCGCGCAACGGCCTATTGTGAATCGGATGAAAATATTGCCACCAAATTTGTGCAAGCCCAAAAGCACGGAATAACGCCAATTTTGTGTGTGGGTGAGACTCTCATTGAGCGTGAAGCAGGTGTGATGGGGATGGTGGTGAGTAAGCAATTGGATACCATTATCAATACGCATGGCGCGACGGTTTTTGCGGGTGCGGTGATTTCTTATGAACCCATTTGGGCAATAGGCACGGGCTTGGCAGCCACGCCAGAGCAAGCCAAAAGCATGCATTTGTTTATCCGAAATAAAATTTCAAACCTAAACGCAGACGCGGCAAATCACTTAAAAATCCTCTACGGAGGCAGCGTAAACCCTCAAAATGCGGTACAATTATTCGTTGTACCAAATATCGATGGTGGGCTGATTGGTAAATGCTCGCTAAATGCGCAAGTGTTCGAGGCAATTTGCCTAGCGGTTGAAAATTCAGCGCAATAAATGGCAAAATTAAAGTAAAGATTACAGGTAAAGAAGATGGAAAATTTAGTTACGATTATTCACATTTTGGCCGCTGCGGGTGTTATCGGCTTGGTCTTGTTGCAACACGGCAAAGGCGCTGATATGGGCGCAGCTTTTGGTAGCGGCGCTTCTGGTAGTTTGTTTGGCGTGAGTGGCTCATCTAATTTTATGAGCAAAGCCACCGCAATTTGCGTGGCCGTATTTTTTACGACCAGCTTAACGCTAGCCTATATGGCAAGCCACCGTGCAGGTAATGGCAGCGTGATAAGGGCGGCCGTGAAAGCACAGGAAGTAAAACCTGAAGCAGTAAAACCGGCTGAAACTAAGCCTGCAGAAACAACACCAGCTGGCAACGCTGCAAAAGATGTCCCTAATTAATTATTAGGCCAAGCTTAACAATTATTTTTAGCAATAAATTGCCGTCGTGGTGGAATTGGTAGACACGCAACCTTGAGGTGGTTGTGACTAAGGTCGTGAGAGTTCGAGTCTCTCCGTCGGCACCAGTAGTTAGAAAAGCCTGGAAATTTAGTGCAATTAACTAAGTAACTTTAAAGTGGTGAATAGAGCGTCGATTCCCATGGTGTTTGTAACAACTACGCCATAATACGCATGTAAAAATAATACAATGTCGTCTGGTATGTTGATAGATTTCTAATTTAAGTAGTTTAGTTTGGGGCTAGCGAGTGCTAGAAAATTATTTTCCTATATTCTTGTTTATCCTTGTGGGTTTGGGGGTAGGCGTTGCTCCCCTTGTCATTGGCAAACTAGTCTCCCCGCACAAGCCTGATTCTCAAAAAAACTCCCCTTATGAATGCGGTTTTGAAGCATTTGAAGATGCACGCATGAAGTTTGACGTGCGTTATTACCTGGTTGCCATCTTGTTTATTCTGTTTGATCTCGAAATTGCGTTTTTATTTCCGTGGGCCGTTACTTTGCGTGAATCCAGCGAAAAAGGGGCTTTTGCGTTTTGGGCGATGATGTTATTTTTATTCGTGCTAGTTGTAGGTTTCATCTATGAATGGGTTAAAGGCGCACTTGAATGGGACTAGAAGGCGTTTTAGAAAAAGGCTTTGTGGCCACCACACTGGATACGGTGATTAATTACACGCGCACTGGCTCAATGTGGCCGATGACTTTTGGCTTGGCGTGTTGCGCGGTAGAGATGATGCATGCTGGCGCTGCGCGCTACGATTTAGACCGCTTTGGTATTGTGTTTCGTGGCAGTCCGCGTCAATCGGACGTGATGATTGTGGCGGGTACTTTAGTGAATAAAATGGCACCCGCTTTACGCAAAGTGTACGACCAAATGGCCGAACCGCGCTGGGTTATTTCCATGGGCAGCTGTGCCAATGGGGGCGGTTATTATCATTATTCTTATGCCGTGGTGCGCGGTTGTGACCGTATCGTGCCTGTAGATGTTTACGTGCCAGGATGCCCGCCCACTGCTGAGGCGTTGCTGTACGGTATTATTCAGCTGCAGAAAAAAATCAGAAAAACCAATACGATTGCACGCTAAAAAATAAGAAAACCCTAATAAAAATGTCGACCAAATTAGAACTGTTAGCGGCGCAATTAAAACTAGCCTTAGGTGCACATCTTTCCAAGATAGATATGGCTCTGGGCGAGATTTGCATTGAATGCAAAGCGGATAATTTTATTGCGGTTTGCACTAAATTGCGTGATCACGCCGAGCTTAAATTTGAGCAGTTGATTGACCTTTGCGGCGTGGATTATAGTGATTATAAAGATGGTGCTGGTTTTGATGGTGGGCAAGGCGCACGCTACGCCGTAGTGCTGCAGTTACTTTCGGTTTCGTTAAATCAGCGCGTGCGCTTACGCGTGTTTGCACAAGATGAAGATTTCCCCATGTTGCCAACGCTAGTAGATACGTGGCCGGTAGCCAATTGGTACGAGCGAGAAGCCTTTGATTTGTTTGGCATTATGTTTGAAAATCATCCTGATTTGCGCCGCATACTCACAGATTATGGTTTCGTTGGACATCCGTTCCGTAAAGATTTTCCTATGATTGGTAACGTCGAAATGCGTTACGACCCTGAGCAGCAACGGGTGATTTATCAGCCCGTTTCCATTGATATGCGTAACAATGTGCCGCGCGTGATTCGCGATGAAGGTACTCATGGCTGAAATTAGAAATTACACCATGAATTTTGGCCCACAACACCCTGCAGCGCATGGCGTGTTGCGCTTGGTGCTGGAGCTGGATGGTGAGGTGATTCAACGTGCGGATCCGCATATCGGCTTGTTGCACCGTGCCACTGAAAAACTGGCAGAAAATCGTACTTATTTGCAAAGCATTCCGTACATGGATCGCCTTGATTACGTCTCAATGATGGCAAACGAGCATGCGTATGTGATGGCGATTGAAAAGATGATGGGCGTGGAAGTGCCACTCCGTGCGCAATATATCCGTGTCATGTTTGATGAAATTACCCGCATTTTGAATCATTTGTTGTGGCTAGGTGCGCATGCGCTGGATGTTGGCGCGATGACGGTATTTTTGTACGCTTTCCGCGAGCGTGAAGATTTGTTTGATTGCTATGAAGCGGTTTCTGGCGCGCGCATGCATGCTGCGTATTACCGCCCTGGGGGCGTTTATCGCGATTTGCCTAACCGCATGCCACAGCACGAAAATACTAAATTTCGCAGTGCAAAACAAATCGGCAAACTCAATGAAAACCGCCAAGGTTCATTGCTGGATTTTATAGAAGATTTCACCAATCGTTTTCCTACTTATATAGATGAATATGAAACTTTGCTGACTGACAATCGAATCTGGAAGCAGCGCACGGTAGGCATTGGCGTTGTTTCACCAGAGCGCGCATTGGCACTTGGTTTTACTGGCCCGATGCTGCGTGGTTCTGGGGTGGAGTGGGATTTGCGCAAAAAGCAACCCTATGAAGTGTATGCTGATTTAAATTTTGATATTCCCGTTGGTGTAAATGGCGATTGTTATGACCGTTACTTGGTGCGCATGGAAGAGTTTCGGCAATCAAATAACCTCATTAAGCAATGTATTGCTTGGCTTCGCGCCAATCCTGGCCCCGTGATTACTACAGATAATAAAGTCGCACCACCTGACCGTGAAAGCATGAAAACCAATATGGAAGACATGATTCACCACTTTAAATTGTTTACTGAAGGCTTTCATGTGCCTGAAGGCGAGGCTTATGCGGCGGTCGAGCATCCAAAAGGTGAGTTTGGCATTTATATGATTTCTGATGGGGCTAATAAACCCTATCGCATGAAAATTCGTGCACCAGGCTTTGCGCATTTATCAGCATTAGATGAAATGACGCGAGGCCATATGATTGCTGACTTGGTGGCCATCATAGGCACGCAGGACATCGTCTTCGGAGAAATAGATAGATAAGTTATGTTAAGCGCTGAATCAATCGAAAAAATTGAATATGAACTCACCAAATATCCCGCAGATCAACGGCAGGCGGCAGTGATGTCTGCGCTACGTATCGTGCAGACCGAGCGCGGCTGGTTGTCGCAAGAGTGTATTAGTGAAGTTGCCGCTTATTTACGCATGCCAGAAATTGCGGCGATGGAAGTAGCGACTTTTTACAATATGTACGATTTAGAGCCGGTTGGAAAATACAAAATTACGGTTTGCACCAATATTTCTTGCATGCTACGCGATAGCGATGCGATTGTAGATCATCTGCAAGCCAAGCTGGGCGTTGGCTTTAATGAAGTGTCTGCAGACGGGAAATTTTGCCTGAAAGAGGGCGAATGCATGGGTGCATGTAGCGGCGCACCATTGATGACGGTGAATAATCATACGATGTATGAGTTTTTAACGCCTGAAAGCGTGGATAAAATATTGGAAAGCCTAAAATAATGGCGACCAAAGAAATGAAAGCTAGGGTGACCAAAACTAAAGCGCCAGTCATGAGCGCGCTGAAAGGCCAGACTTTACTTTGCTTGCGTACGCTGACCGAAAAAAATCCAGCTTCGCTTGCGACTTATGAACAACTTGGCGGTTACACACAACTAAAACGCCTTGTGACTGAAAAAGTAAAAGCGGTTGATATTATCACGCAAGTGAAAGTTTCTGGCCTGCGTGGGCGCGGCGGCGCGGGCTTCCCGACAGGGCTTAAATGGAGCTTTATGCCGCGCTATTTTGACGGCACTAAATATTTGGTATGCAACTCAGATGAAGGCGAACCGGGCACGTTTAAAGACCGCGATATTTTGCGATACAACCCACATCAATTAATCGAGGGCATGGCGATTGCCGCCTATACATTAGGCGCGCGCGTAGGTTACAACTATATTCATGGCGAAATTTGGCAAGATTACGAAATTTTTGAGGCCGCGTTGCAGGAAGCAAGGGCTGCAGGTTATATAGGCGAAAATTTGTTTGGAACTAACTTTAGCGTTGATTTATATGCCGTGCATGGCTACGGCGCCTATATTTGCGGTGAAGAAACCGCTTTAATCGAATCAATTGAAGGTAAAAAAGGTCAGCCGCGCTTTAAGCCGCCATTTCCAGCCAGTTATGGCGTGTTTGGTAAGCCAACCAATGTCAATAATACTGAGAGTTTTGCGTCTATTCCTTGGATATTGCAGCATGGCGGTCAAGCGTTTGCGGAATTGGGTGTACCTAACTCAGGTGGTACTAAATTGTTTTCAGTTTCAGGTCATGTAGAAAAACCTGGAAATTTTGAAGTAAAAATGGGTACAACGTTTAAAGAGTTGCTAGACATGGCGGACGGAGTTTGGAAAGGCCGCAAACTCAAAGCCGTCATCCCAGGCGGGCCATCCACACCAGTGATGACTGCCGATATGATTATGAATGCGACCATGGATTATGATGGCTTAAGCAAGGCGGGCTCTAGTTTGGGTGCGGGTTCCATGATTGTGATGGATGAAACGACGTGTATGGTAAAAACGCTGAAGCGCTTGAGCTATTTCTTTTTTGAAGAAAGTTGTGGTCAATGTACGCCTTGCCGTGAAGGCACTGGCTGGGTGTATCGCATTATAAATCGCATTACCGAAGGCAATGGAAAAATGGAGGACTTGGATTTATTGACAGACGTGAGCAGTAATATTTCAGGCCGCACGATTTGTGCGCTGGGTGACGCCGCTGCCACGCCGGTGTTGAGTTTCATCAAGCATTTTAGGCTGGAATTTGAATATTATATTCAACATGGTAAAAGCATGGTTGATGGAAAGTAATTAGGCTAAATAAACATGGTAAAAATTGAAATAGACGGCAAAGCGCTCGAAGTCGAATACGGCAGCACCATCATCGATGCGGCTGATAAGGTCGGCATTGCCATTCCACGTTTTTGTTACCATAAAAAATTGTCCGTCGCCGCCAACTGCCGTATGTGCTTGGTGCAAGTAGAAAAATTCGCTAAACCATTGCCCGCTTGCGCCACGCCCGTGGCCGATGGCATGAAGATTTTCACACGGAGTAAAGAAGCAGTAGAAGCGCAACAAAGTGTGATGGAGTTTTTGCTGATTAATCATCCTTTAGATTGCCCGATTTGCGACCAAGGTGGCGAATGTGATTTGCAAGATATCGCGGTGGCCTACGGCGCAAGTGGTTCACGCTATACCGAAGAAAAACGCGTTGTTATTAATAAAAACATCGGCCCGTTGATTAGCACCGATATGACGCGCTGCATTCAATGCACACGCTGCGTGCGCTTTTTAAAAGAAGTGGGTGGGATGCAAGAGTTGGGATTAATAAACCGCGGAGAACACGCAGAAATCACCGCCTATGTAGATAAATCAGTTAATTCAGAATTAAGCGGTAATATCATTGATTTGTGCCCTGTTGGCGCGCTTACTTCAAAACCTTTTCGCTATACTGCCCGTGGTTGGGAGCTTACACGCCGCCCATCAATCGCCCCACATGACGGCTTGGGCTCGCATATCGAAGTGCACGTAAAAGACAACAAAGTGATGCGCGTGTTGCCTCGCGAAAAAGAAAGTATTAACGAATGCTGGTTGTCGGATCGCGATCGTTATTCTTACGAAGGCTTAAATAGCCCCGATAGATTAAAAACGCCAATGATTAAACACAACGGCACTTGGGCAGAAACCGACTGGAAAACTGCGCTGGAGTTTGCTGCAGGACAATTGAAAGATATTACCAAGCAATACGGTGGCGATGCTTTAGGCGTGCTGGTTTCACCCAATAGCACCATGGAAGAAGGCTATTTAATCAAGCAGTTGGCGCATGGCTTGGGATGCGATAACGTGGATTATCGTTTGCGCCAAACGGATTTTAGGTTAGATGGCAAACGTGTTGGCACGCCGTGGATGGGCTGTAATATTCAGGAAATTGAAGAGTTGGATCGTATTTTATTAATCGGTTCTAATTTGCGCAACGAACATCCGCTACTTGCGCAGCGCTTCCGCAAGGCAGTGAATAACGGCGCGGAGCTTTCAATTGTGAGCCCGTTGGATAACGATCCTTTGATGGATATTGCCCATAAAGTGATTGTGCGCCCGAATGATATGGTCAATATATTGGGGCAAATCCTCAAAGCCATGTCCAAAATCCAGCGTTTATCGTTATGTTTGCCGCCATCGTTAGAGCTTTTACTTAGCAATATTAAGGTACGGGATAACACGCAAGCGATGGCAGAAAGCTTAGCTGGTTTGGGTGGGGAGATTGACCTAATCGCACCAAAAGTAGGTATTTTCTTGGGCAATATGGCGCTGAGTGATCCAAGATTTACTGAAATGTACAGTATGGCAGAAGCAATCGGTGGCATTTGTGGCGCAAAGGGCGGGATATTGCCTGCATCTGCTAATAGTACTGGCATGCACTTGATGGGCGTGATGCCATGTACTTTGGGCATGCACGCTAGAGCCATGCTGGAAGCGCCTCGCAGAGCATATCTTTTACTAAATATTGAGCCAGAATTAGATTGCCAGCACGCGGCTTTAGCCAACGCTGCCATGGCGCAAGCCGAATGCGTAGTGGCATTAACCGCCTTTAAATCAGCAGCGCTTGAAAACGCCGATGTATTGTTACCGATTGCACCGTTTACCGAGACTTCTGGCACATTTATGAGCATGGAAGGGCGTGTGCAAAGTTTTCAGGCTGTCGCTAAACCGCTTGGCGAATGTCGCCCTGCTTGGAAAGTGTTGCGCGTTTTAGCAAATACGCTGGGATTAAAAGATTTCGATTTCGATAGCAGTGAGCAAGTAAAAGATAAAATCTTTAACGGTGAAAAACCTTCGGCAGTGGTGTGGCGTAGCATGAATAACAACTTGAAAGAGTTGGTAGAAATTCAGGTAAATGTGAAAGATCATGGTTTGCAGCGCATTGGCGAAGTACCGCAATATGAGTCGGATCCGATTGTCAGGCGCTCGGCACCACTGCAAAAAACCAAATATAACACTAAACCTATGGCGCGCATGCGAGCAGAGCAGATTGCAGCTTTAGGGCTGGTTGAAGGCGAAACGGTGCTAGTTAAACAAGATAAAGGCAGTGCGGTACTACAAGTTAAGTTAGATAGTCATGTCGCGATGGGTTGTGTACGTGTGACTGCTTCGCATGAAGGTTCAGTTGGTTTAGGTGATTTGATGGGCGACATTACGGTCGAAAAACACACGGTTGAAGTCAATCAACAAGAGGCAGAAACCGCCTAATGGAAATGCTCGCACATCTATTCGGGAATTGGTGGCCAGCGGTGCAACTGACCACATGGACGCTGATAAAAATCATCGCAATTGTATTGCCGTTAATGGGCGCCGTGGCTTATTTAACACTGGCTGAACGCAAAGTGATTGGTTACATGCAAGTGCGCATTGGGCCGAACCGCGTCGGTTATTTTGGTTTGTTGCAGCCGATAGCTGATGCTATCAAGTTATTATTTAAAGAAATTATTTTACCTACAGCTTCTAGTAAAACTTTATTTTTTATTGGGCCTGTATTGGCGATAGCACCAGCCTTCGCAGCATGGGCGGTAATACCGTTTGATGCTACCAAGGTGCTTGCGAATATCGATGCTGGGTTGTTATATATTCTTGCAATGACGTCTATTGCTGTCTATGGAGTGATTATTGCGGGCTGGGCATCCAATTCTAAATACGCGTTCTTGGGTAGCTTACGTTCTGCTGCACAAATTGTGTCATACGAAATCGCCATGGGTTTTGCTTTGGTGGGTGTGCTGATGTGTGCAAACTCGCTTAATTTGGGCAAAATTGTGATGGGGCAAAGTGGTGGATTTTGGCACTGGTATTTTATCCCGTTATTTCCATTATTTATTGTGTATTTTATTAGCTCAGTAGCTGAGACTAACCGTGCGCCGTTTGACGTGGCGGAAGGTGAGTCTGAAATCGTCGCAGGCTTCCATGTGGAATATTCCGGCATGGCCTTTGCCATATTTTTCTTGGCGGAATATGCAAATATTTGGCTGGTATGTACGCTGGCAGCGTTGATGTTCTTAGGTGGGTGGCTATCACCCCTGCCGTTCTTGCCAGACAGTATTTTGTGGTTATTTGCAAAAATGGGCTTTTTGGTGTTTTTCTTTTTATGGTTTAGAGCCACATTTCCGCGCTATCGTTACGACCAAATCATGCGTCTGGGATGGAAAATATTTATTCCTATCACCCTGGTGTGGATTATTTTTGTTGGCGCAATGATGCAAACTTCATTAAGCTATTTGTTTCATTAAAATATGATTAAATCGATTAAACAGACATTAGGCAGTTTGATGCTGGTCGAGATGCTAAAAGGCATGGCGCTTACAGGCCGTTACTTTTTTGCGCGCAAAATCACTATTCAATATCCCGAAGAACGCACACCGCAATCGCCACGTTTTCGCGGCTTACATGCATTGCGCCGCTACCCGAATGGTGAGGAACGCTGCATTGCTTGCAAACTGTGTGAAGCTGTCTGTCCAGCGTTGGCGATTACCATTGAATCGGAACAGCGTGAAGATAATACGCGCCGAACGACACGTTACGATATTGATCTGACGAAGTGCATATTCTGCGGGCTTTGCGAGGAATCTTGCCCGGTAGATAGTATCGTCGAAACGCGTGTTTTTGATTATCACGGTGAACAGCGTGGCGACTTGCTATATACCAAAGAAATGCTGCTGGCGGTGGGTGATAAACACGAGAAACAAATCGCCGCCGACCGCGCACAAGATAAAAACTATAGGTAAAAAATAGCGATGATATTTACTGATTTCGTTTTTTATGCCTTAGCAACCATATTGTTGCTGGCTGGCCTGCGTGTGATTACCACGCGCAACCCTGTGCATGCTGCACTTTTCTTAGTGCTAGCGTTTTTTACTGCAGCAGGCATTTGGCTGTTGCTGGAAGCGGAGTTTTTAGCGATTACTTTGGTTTTAGTTTACGTCGGCGCGGTGATGGTACTGTTTTTATTCGTGGTGATGATGCTTGATATCAATATTGATAAGCTTCGTGAAGGTTTTTGGGATTATCTACCCATGGCTGGCACGATTGGCTTACTGATGGCGGTTGAGATGGTGATGGTGCTAGGTGGTAAATATTTTGGAACGGCTAGTGTAGCGAGTCATCCAGCTGATTACAGCAACACTACCGAGCTTGGACGCGTGCTCTACACTGATTATTTATTGCCATTTGAATTGGCCTCAGTGGTGCTATTGGTAGCGATTGTGGCGGCGATTGTGTTGACCTTAAGAGACCGCAAAGACAGCAAATCGATGAATGTGGCCGATCAAGTGAAAGTGCGCCGCCAAGACAGAATAAGGATTGTGCGTATGCCTGCGGTAGTTGAAACGCCACCAGTGACAGAAGAAAGCAAACAACCATGAGCTTATCGCACTGTTTAATTTTAGGCGCGCTACTTTTTGCAATCAGTGTGATCGGCATTTTCTTAAATCGCAAAAATGTGATTATTTTGCTAATGGCGATTGAGTTGATGTTATTGGCGGTTAACTTGAATTTCATTGCATTTTCACATTATCTAAATGATATCGCTGGTCAAGTATTTGTTTTTTTTATACTCACTGTGGCGGCGGCAGAATCAGCCATAGGTTTGGCGATTTTGGTGGTGTTGTTCCGCAATTTACGCACCATTAACGTGGACGATTTGGATAGTCTAAAAGGCTAGAAAAACAACATGACATTACCCAATATTTGCTTGTTCATCGTTTTATTGCCCTTGCTGGCCGCTGCAGTGGTAGGTTTGTTTGGTTCTAAGTTACTGCGCGCCACCGCGCATTGGTTGACTATCGGCGCAGTTGGCACTTCATTTGCACTGTCTGTGTATATGCTGAGTTCCACGCTAGATGGTTACACATTTAATGGTAATTTATACACTTGGCTCACGTCTGGTGACATTCAATTTCACGTCGGTTTTTTAATTGATAACTTAACCGCTATGATGATGGTAGTGGTCACATTTGTGTCGCTCATGGTGCATATTTACACCGTTGGCTACATGGCGGAGGATCCAGGTTATACGCGCTTCTTCAGCTATATTTCGCTATTTACTTTTGCCATGTTGATGCTGGTTATGTCAAACAATTTTATGCAGTTGTTTTTCGGCTGGGAGGCGGTAGGTCTTGTTTCTTACCTTCTCATTGGGTTTTGGTACACACGACCGACGGCGATTTACGCCAACCTCAAAGCGTTTTTGGTGAATCGTGTTGGCGATTTTGGTTTTCTGCTAGGCATAGGTCTGGTGCTTTATTATTGCGGTAGCTTGGACTATGCAACGGTGTTTCAAGCTGCGCCAGCATTGGCGGCCACTAAAGTGAATATTATTCCGAATGTACCTTGGTCACTGATGACAGTGACCTGCATTTTGCTGTTTATCGGCGCGATGGGCAAATCGGCGCAAGTGCCGCTGCACGTGTGGTTGCCAGATTCAATGGAAGGCCCAACGCCAATCTCTGCCTTGATTCACGCGGCTACGATGGTGACAGCGGGGATTTTCATGGTGGCGCGCATGTCGCCGTTGTTTGAGTTATCGACAACTGCCTTATCCTTTGTGATGATTATTGGAGCCATTACTGCGCTATTTATGGGTTTTTTGGGCATAATTCAAAACGATATTAAACGCATCGTGGCTTATTCTACCTTGTCACAACTAGGCTACATGACGGTCGCGCTGGGCGCATCAGCGTATTCGGTTGCGATATTCCATTTAATGACGCATGCGTTCTTTAAAGCTTTGTTATTCTTGGCGGCGGGTTCGGTGATTATGGGCATGCATCACGACCAAGATATTCGCCACATGGGTAATCTTAAAAAGTATCTACCTGTCACTTGGATTACGTCTTTAATTGGCTCGCTCGCGCTGATAGGCACGCCATTTTTTGCAGGGTTTTATTCAAAAGATAGCATCATTGAAGCGGTTGCGGCTTCGAATATCTCTGGTAGTGGCTTTGCTTATTTTGCGGTGCTTGTAGGTGTGTTTGTAACCGCGTTTTACTCATTCAGGCTCTATTTTTTAGTGTTCCACGGTAAAGAGAAATGGCGCGACATTAAACATGGCAGGCACGACGACCATCACCACGGCTTAAGTGCAACAGATAACCCACATGAGTCAGGCTGGGTGATTAAAGCGCCTTTGATTTTATTGGCCATTCCTTCAGCATTCATTGGCTATATGACAATTGAACCCATGCTGTTCGGCCATTTTTTCAGTGGTGCAATTGTGGTTGATAGCACGAGCCATCCAGCCATGATGGAGTTGGCGCATCATTATGCTGAAAATCTACATTCTCCCGCAGGCATGGCGCTAAAAGGTTTCTTGTCACTTCCTTTTGCACTGGCAGCGTCTGGCGTAGTTTTGGCATGGATTTTCTATATCAAACGTCCTGACATTCCAGCCAAAATTCAACACCGTTTTAATGGTATCTATCAAATTTTAGAAAACAAATATGGCTTTGATAGTTTTAACGAGCGCGTTTTTGCCGGCGGTGCGCGCTTTATAGGGAGTAAATTATGGCAGATTGGCGATGTGCAATTAATCGACGGCGCCTTGGTTAATGGCACTGCAAACTTGATTGGTAAGTGTTCTCAAGTTGTTCGTAAATTGCAGTCTGGCCTAATTTATCACTACGCGTTCGCTATGATTATTGGCATATTTTTGTTTCTCACTTTCTTTATAAAAATTAATTAAATGCTGCAAACTCATGTATTAAGTGTCTCTATCTGGCTGCCAATATTGGCGGGCGTTGTAGTGTTGCTGCTAGGTAGCGATAACAAAGCCAGTTTTACGCGCTGGCTAGCGCTGGCAAGCAGTCTCGCAGCATTTTTTGCAACCTTGCCACTTTATACAAAATATAACTTTGCAAAAGGCGCATTTCAGTTTGAAGAAGCAGCGCAGTGGATTCCTAGTTTTAATATCAATTATCACTTGGGCATTGATGGTATTGCAGCACCACTGATATTGTTGACCAGTTTTACTACGGTGATTGTGGTGATTGCAGCTTGGGAAGTGATTACCAAAAACATAGCGCAATATATGGCGGCATTTTTGATGATGAGCGGCCTCATGATTGGCGTATTTAGTGCCTTAGACGGCATTTTGTACTACGTGTTTTGGGAGGCGATGCTTATTCCCATGTTCTTGGTGATTGGTATTTGGGGCGGTGAAAATCGCGTTTACGCCACGATTAAATTCTTCTTGTACACACTACTTGGATCGCTGCTAATGCTGGTTGCGTTCATCTATTTGTTTCAAAAAACTGGCAGTTTTGAAGTGATGGATTTTTATCAATTACCTCTTACGTTAAATGAGCAAATTTTCATATTCATGGCGTTTTTCATGGCGTTTGCCGTGAAAATCCCGATGTGGCCTGTACATACCTGGTTGCCGGACGCCCACGTGGAAGCGCCGACTGGCGGCTCGGTGGTGCTAGCGGCGATTATGCTGAAGCTTGGTGGTTATAGCTTTTTACGCTTCGCCATGCCGATTGCGCCCGATGCCGCACATTACTTATCCGGCTTTATGATTACCTTGTCACTCATCGCGATTGTTTATATTGCCTTGGTCGCGCTGGTGCAAAAAGATATGAAAAAACTTATCGCTTATTCATCCATTTCGCACATGGGTTTTGTCACGTTGGGCTTCTTTATATTTAGCCAATTGGGGCTGGAAGGCGCGATTGTGCAAATGATTTCGCATGGCTTTATTTCTGCTGCCATGTTCTTGTGCGTGGGCGTGCTGTACGACCGCATGCATAGCCGCCAGATTGCCGATTACGGCGGCGTGGTGAATACCATGCCAGTGTTCGCAGCGTTTGCTGTGCTTTTTGCGATGGCCAATAGCGGCCTGCCAGGCACGTCGGGCTTTGTGGGCGAATTCATGGTGATTTTGGCCGCAGTTAAATTTAATTTCTGGGTCGCTTTTTTAGCCGCAACCACGTTGATATTTGGCGCGGCATATACGTTATGGATGGTGAAGCGCGTGTTTTATGGTGAAGTTGCCAATTCGCACGTGGCGGATTTAAAAGATATCAACAAACGTGAATTTTTAATTTTAGCAATCTTAGCTGCGATGGTGCTGGGTTTGGGCGTATACCCAAAATTGATTACCGATTTCACGCACGCGAGCGTGGCGCAATGGATGAGTCACATGGCAATCAGTAAATTGCCAGTGTCAGGGTTGTAACGTATGCAAAATTTTCAAATAGACCTGATTACCGCACTGCCAGAGCTTATCGTGCTTTTTATGGCGATGCTTATTTTACTGATGGGTTTATTCGCAAAAAATAAAATCATCATTTATGGGTTAGCACAATTCACGCTGTTTGCTGCTGCTTTTTTCACGGTGGGCACACACACATCCGCAGTGGGCTACGCTTTTAGCGGTATGTTCGTAGATGATACGCTTGCCGACGTGCTGAAGCTGATGATTTTGCTGGGCAGTTCGGTCATGTTTGTCTATACGCGACAATACATGCAGCTTCGAAATATGTTCCGTGGCGAGTATTATGCGCTGGTGCTGTTTGCAGTGCTTGGCATGATGATTATGGTGTCTGGCCAAAGCATGCTTACTATTTATATGGGCTTAGAGTTGCTTTCACTATGCTTGTATTCGCTGGTTGCGCTCGATCGTGATAATGCAAAGTCATCCGAAGCGGCCATGAAATATTTCGTATTAGGTGCGCTCGCTTCTGGCATGCTGCTTTATGGCATGAGCATGGTATATGGCATGACGGGCAGCTTAAATATTGCGCAAATTACTCAAGTATTGCAGGAAACTAGCCCTAAAAATCCTGTCATGATTTTGGGCTTAGTGTTTATTGTCGCGGGCTTGGCGTTCAAATTTGGCGCGGTGCCGTTCCAAATGTGGGTGCCAGATGTATATCAAGGCGCGCCTACTTCAATTACGCTTTTGATTGGTTCAGTGCCAAAATTTGCAGCATTTGCCATCGCCATACGGTTACTGGCACAGGGTCTGCAGCCAATGGTAGCCGATTGGCAGGGCATGTTGCTGATTATGGCAGTGATGTCGATCGCCATTGGTAACATTAGCGCGATTGCTCAAACCAATTTAAAACGCATGTTGGCATATTCCACCATTTCGCACATTGGTTTCTTGCTGTTCGGGTTAATGAGCGGCAGCTTAAATGGTTATGCATCCAGCATGTTCTATATAAGCGCCTATGTGCTGATGACGCTCTCGGGTTTTGGTATGATTTTGTTGCTATCGCGTAAAGGCTTCGAGGCAGAGAATTTGGATGATTTAAAAGGCCTTAGCCAACGTAGTCCTTGGGCCGCAATGCTGATGCTGATCACTATGTTTAGCATGGCTGGCGTGCCGCCTACCATTGGTTTCTACGCTAAATTTACCGTGTTACAAGCCGCATTACAAGCGGGCTATATTTGGGCCGTAGTACTTGCAGTGCTGATGGCGGTAATAGGCGCTTTTTATTATTTACGCATTGTTAAGCTAATGTACTTTGATGCGCCACAAGACCATGCAGCAATAACTGCACCCATGGATATGAAACTCATCCTCAGTTTTAACGCGTTTGCACTTTTGGCACTCGGCTTAATGCCGCAAACCCTGATGAATATCTGCGCTGCCGCCATTGCGAGAAGCATACAATAAGGCGTTATTCCATTCTTGCGTTTGTGTATAAGCGTGTTTGTGGTTAAGATAATCTAATTATTAAGGGGATATTTTATGCGCTTAGATGACGAACGTGAAAGTAGTAATGTAGAAGATAGACGTGGCATGAGCATGCCAGGCGGCCGCGCTGGCGGCATTGGAATTGGTACGATAGCTTTGGCCTTAGTGGCCATGTATTTTGGGGTCGATCCTTCCGTGGTACTCAATATGGGACAAGGCTTAAACCAGAATAATGCGCCTGTTGAGGCACGTCCAATTCCAGCTGACGACCCAGATGCAAAATTTGTGGCAAAAGTGTTGGCTAGTACCGAGGATACCTGGGGCAAGATTTTCCAAGCTTCTGGGCAACAATATTCGCCACCTAAGTTAGTGCTCTTCAGTGGTCAAACGCCTACTGCCTGCGGTGCTGGACAAGCCGCAGCAGGGCCATTTTATTGCCCTGGCGACCAAAAAGTGTATATCGATTTAAGCTTTTATCAAGAAATGAAAGATCGTTTTCATGCACCTGGCGATTTTGCGCAAGCCTACGTGATTGCGCACGAAGTTGGTCATCATATTCAAAACTTAATGGGTACGTCGGATAAAGTACAAAAAGCCCGTGAAAATGCGCGTAACGAGGCGGAGTCAAATGCTTATTCTGTACGCCTTGAGCTACAGGCTGATTGCTACGCCGGCGTTTGGGCAATGCGCGCCGATGGCGATCATCGTATTTTAGAGGCAGGTGATATTGAGGAAGCCATGACTGCCGCCGCCGCCATTGGCGATGATGCGCTACAAAAACAAGCGCAAGGTTATGCAGTACCAGATAGTTTTACGCACGGCACTTCGCAGCAACGCATGCGCTGGTTTAACCAGGGCTTTAGTACGGGCGAAGTGAAAAAATGCGACACATTTAGCGTAGCCTCGATTTAAGTCAAATGAAGTTTGATTTAACCGAGCACTGCATTAGCTCGCAAACGCTCGTATCTGGTGGTATGCTCACTGTCAAGCGCGATCAGGTACGATTGCCAAATGACAATATTGCTCAGCGCGAGTATGTACTACATCCCGGCGCTGTTGTTGTCGTGCCCATTCTACCCAATGGTAATGTCATTCTAGAAAAGCAATTTCGCTATCCGCTACATCAAGTTTTTATCGAGTTGCCCGCAGGTAAAATTGATGCAGGCGAAGATATTCTGGTAACGGGTCAGCGCGAATTATTAGAAGAAACGGGCTACAGTGCTAGCGAATGGGTGAAACTCGGGCATCAGCATCCGTGCATTGGATACTCAAATGAAGTGATTCATATGTTTTTAGCACGCGGTTTGTCAGCGGGCAAGCACCAACGTGACGACGATGAATCTTTAGAGGTATTTGAAGCCAGCTTTTCGGATTGTTTAGGGATGATACAAAGCGGTGAAATTACCGATGGAAAAACAATCATTGCGTTGTTTTTTGCTGAAAAATATCTCGCCCAATTAAATCACAATCATGTCTAAAGTGCTTATTGTTGGCTGTGGAGATTTGGGCACAGCCATTGCCATGGGCTTACAGCAAAGCCACGAGGTGATTGGATTGCGACAAAGTAGCCAGCTATTGCCAAATGGCATGCAAACTATTCAAGCGGATGTTACCCGGCCAAACACACTCAAATCGCTCGAAAAACTAAACCCAAATATTATTGTTTACTGCGTTTCTGCTGGTGGTCAAACCGACGAAAAATACCAAGCGGCTTATGTGACAGGTTTAAAAAATATTCTTGCGACGCAAAGCCAAAACACCAACTTGCAACACGTTTTTTTGTTTCCAGTACGCGCGTGTATGGGCAAAATAACGCAGAAATTTTGGAAGAAAACGTGCCTGCAATCCCCGCCGATTTTGGCGGAGAACGTTTATTAGAAGCAGAAATTCTCCTAAATGACATGCCCTGCAAGGCAACATCCATGCGCCTCTCAGGCATATACGGAAACGGTCGTTTGTACTTGGTGAATATGGCAAAAGACATCACCAAATGGCCAACAGAAAATCATTGGAGCAACCGTATTCATCGTGATGACGCGGCGGGATTCATTGCGTTTATGGTCGAAAAAGCTGCAAAAAAAGAAACTTTAGAAAGTTGCTATATCGTCACCGATGATATGCCGACGAAGCAATATGAGGTGCTAACATGGTTGGCTAATCAGCAAAAATTGGATACTTCAACTATCAAAATTCCAGTGGCACAAGGTGGCAAGCGTTTAAGTAATAAGCGCTTGAGAGATACGGGTTTTCAATTACAATATCCCAACTACCAAGCGGGTTACAGCCACATTTTACAAAATTTATAGATGAATATGAAAAGTAAAAATATTACGAGGATTTGTTTTTTTGCCTGCCTATTTATCACGAGTTCACTCGTATTTGCTGTTGATAACGTACAGTTTGCACAATGGTTAGCAGATTTTAAGGCAGAAGCAAAAACAGAAAATATATCTGCTAAAACCATCAAAAATACCTTTAAAAATGCCAAATTTTTACCAGGCGTGATTGTATTAGATAGGGCGCAGCCAGAATTTATATCGCCATTTTTAACTTATGTAGAGAATCGCGTAACCCCTAACAAAGTAGCGCTTGGCAGGGCAATGCTGCAAGAGCACGAGGCGCTATTAAATCAAGTTGAAACGCAGTACGGCGTACCAAGACAAATACTCGTCGCGTTTTGGGGGCTAGAAACGAATTACGGCGAAAATAAAGGTAATTTTGGCTTGCCATCTGCATTGATGACACTGGCTTACGAGGGTCGTCGCGCGGATTTTTTCCGCGGCCAATTGCTCGATGCTATGCGCATAGTAGATGCAGGCCATAGCAATGTCGCGGGCATGCGCGGATCGTGGGCGGGCGCGATGGGTCATATGCAATTTATGCCAAGCACCTTGCTGAAGCACGGCGTGGATGCTGATGGTGACGG
>JANYCB010000039.1 GCA_025360485.1 Methylotenera sp.
AATCTGCTTGCAATTTCTTGTATGGTCAAACCTTGATTCTCGCGTGCCAAGCGCAGTGCACCACCACAGCGGGAACGTGAATAGCTGCCTTGTTCTGCTAGATTTTGCTCAGCTTGGCTTTCTAATTCAGAATCTGGAGCATGCTGATTACTGATGGTCATATTGACTTGTTCCTTCGCCTCTTTAGATTTGCGCGCCATTCCATCACCCCATTAATGACTTAACTATTTCTGTCCACTTAGCAGTAGCCGTGTTTGATCAGAATCAGGATACTCCTGACGAAGCTGTAAGGCATAACTGGCCACTGCATCTTTATCGCCCAATGCACGCTCAATTTTAATTCCAAGCCATAAGGTTTCTGCACTTGGCCTAGCAATTAAGGCATTTTGCAAAGTTTTTTGCGCAGCTTTTGCGTCGCCACGTTTAAATTGAATATCCGCTAATTGTTGCGCAGCTGAGTGCGTTAGCGGCTCAATTTGCAAAGCTTTGTTCAAATAAATTTCAGCATTTTTGGTGTCATTTTTACGCGCTGAACAAATGCCAGCATTTGCGTAAGCAAGATTTGGCGTGGCATACAGTGGGTTTTTAACTGCCGTTAAAAAATGTACGATGGATTCATCGTAACGTTTGCGATCACACAAAAAACTGCCGTAATTATTATGCGACTCTGAGTTGCCAGGCTGCACTTCTATTGCCTTTTTAAAATTAGCATCGGCTTTCGCATCCTCACCTAAAGCCGCATAGACCAAACCCAAACCGTTATAAGCTTGTGCGTAAGCTGGATCTATTTCTACGGCCCGATTAAATTCATCCAAGGCAATTTCAAATTTATTTTGCTGAAAATACGCCGCGCCTAATTCTGTATGTGAACGTGCACGGGCTGTGAGCACAGTCTCGCCGTAACTGCCAGTATTGCTAGGGGTTGGCGTTGTTTCACACGCACTGATGAGCGTACACAACAGCGCAACTAAAACCACATTTACAGTTTTTACCTTCATGCAACCGCCTCTATTGGAATTCTCTTGGAACTACGCTTGGTTTTATCCAGCACTTTACCCGCTAATTGGCCACAGGCCGCATCTATATCGTCACCACGTGTTTTACGCACAGTCACTACATAACCCGCTTGCATTAAAATATCACGGAATACCCGAATATGGCTAGACTTAGATGTTTCATAGCCACTATTGGGAAACGGATTAAACGGAATCAAATTCAGCTTGCATGGTACGTGTTTAATCAAGGCTAACAACTCATGCGCATGTTCTACTGTGTCATTTACGCCATCTAGCATTACATATTCGAACGTCACAAAATCGCGCGGCGCCTTTTCGAGGTAACGATTACATGCTGCCATTAACTCTTTCAGTGGATATTTTTTATTTATTGGCACTAATATATCGCGAAGGGCGTCGTTTGGTGCGTGTAGCGACACCGCTAATGCCACAGGGCAATCATCTTTCAGTTTGTCCATCGCAGGTACAATGCCCGATGTTGATAATGTGACGCGGCGGCGACTTAAGCCATATGCGCTATCGTCAAGCATAATGTGCATGGAGGTCACGACATTGTCATAATTGGCCAGCGGCTCGCCCATACCCATCATCACAACGTTTGAAATGATGCGCTCGCCCGCTGGAAGTAAGTCGTAGCCTGCCTCTTGGCGCAAAGATTGATTCGCAATTACCATCTGGCCAATAATTTCTGCCACGCTTAAATTGCGATTAAATCCCTGTGCACCAGTACTGCAAAAGGTGCAAGCCAGCGCGCAACCCACTTGACTAGAAATACACAAAGTACCTCTATCATCTTCGGGAATAAATACGGTCTCAATGCTGCTAGCAGCGCCAGTTTTAATGTCATCTGTGCCAATTAGCCATTTGCGCGTGCCGTCATTTGACACTTGTTCTAGTTGCACATTTGGCAGAGTAATTTCTGTATCAGCCGTCAATTTTTCACGCAAACTTTTGGCAATATCGGTCATTTGCGCAAAATCATGCACGCCAAAATGATGCATCCAACGCATCAATTGTTTGGCGCGAAAAGGCTTCTCGCCGATACTTGCGAAGTAATCGGCGAGTTGTGGTTGATTGTAATTAAGCAGGTTAATCAATGGTGCTTTTACCCTCTCAAATCCTCATAACCCGTCATTCCGTGCTTGACACGGAATCCAGTGACTTTAGCAACATCCAACAAAGACACTGGATACCGACTTTGCGAGCATCCGCTTCGCGGCTTGCCTACTAAAACCACTACGTCGGTATGACAGCTAAAAAATTAGCCGAAAAAATACTTGATTTCTATTGCAGCATTTTCTGCGCTATCACTACCATGCACCGCATTTGCATCAATACTCGCTGCAAACTCCGCGCGGATTGTGCCGGCAGCCGCGTCTTTTGGGTTGGTTGCCCCCATTAAGTCATGGTTTTTCAATACCGCGCTTTCGCCCTCAAGCGCTTGAATCATCACAGGACCAGAAATCATGAATTTAACCAAATCGTTAAAAAACGGACGCGCTGCATGCACTGCGTAAAAACCTTCTGCTTCTGCTTTTGTCAGATGTGTCATTTTTGCCGCAACAATTTTTAAACCCGCGTTTTCAAAGCGCGTATAAATTTGACCAATCACGTTTTTTGCCACTGCGTCTGGTTTGATAATGCTAAGAGTGCGTTCTACTGCCATGTGTAACTCCAAAAGATTTATAAATACAAAAAATTAATCATTAAATTAACTACTTAGAAAGAATGCAATTCTAACATTTTTAGCGATTTTTATAAACCACCAATTTACAAAATAAACAGATGGCAATTTCTCTAAACCCAGAATTAAAGCCAATTTATGAGGTTAATAAAGCAAATCAATAGAATATAAGCTAGTTACTATATCCCTACTAAAGCAAACAAATTTACATGATTAACACAACTCTATGGCAGAATAATATCAGCATGAATAACTCCAACACATTGCAAGCAATAAACGCCACTTGTCCTGCTTGTGGCTTGCTTTGTGACGATATTGCACTTGATAACAAAAACAATCAAATAAGCATCACTAACAGTGGCGCAAAAAACTGCACAAAAAGTGTTGCTTTTTTTGAGAAAAAACCCGCTGAAGTCCCGCCACAAATAGCAGGTAAGCCAGCTACTTTGGCGCAAGCCATTGCAAAAACCGCCGAGATTTTAAATAAAACGAAACAACCTTTATTTATCGGCTTAAGCACGGATGTAGCTGGGTTTAGAGCAGTATTTAACCTTTCACAAAAAACCAATGGCCACCTGACGCATGCCAATGCTGCAAGCTCACAATGCAATTTAAATGTGTTGCAAAGCACAGGCTGGCAAACTACCACGTTGACCGAAGTGAAGAACCGCGCAGATGTGATTGTGTGTATCGGCACAGATATTGTTAGCCACAATCCGCGGTTTTTTGAGCGCATCGTGTGGCATAAAGACGCGATGTTTGTTGATAGCCAAGCACGCGAAGTGATTTACATTGGCGAAAACTGTGATGTTTCAGCTGGAATTTCACCCAAAGGCAGGCACCCGTCCCTATTGACTTGCAGGGCAGGTGATTTGCCTGAAATTACGCTAGTTTTACGTGCTTTAGTCGCTGGTAAAAAGCTAAAAATGGTCGAAGTGGCTGGCGTTAAAGTGAGTGATTTACAGGTAGTTGCCGACAAGTTAAAACAAGCCAAATACGCCGTGCTGGCTTGGGTGGCGAAGGATTTACATTTTCCGCATGCCGAGCTGACCATACAGAATATTACTCAAACCGTTGCGGCATTAAACGAAAAGACCCGCGCAGCGGGGCTGCCACTCGGTGGTAGCGATGGCGACACCACCGCCAATTATGCCAACACCTGGTTGAGCGGTATGGCGCTGAATGACTCTCAAGTTGAACATGATTGCGTGGTTTGGGTAAATGGTTTTGGAATTGATAAAAAAGCACCGAAATCAGACAAAACGCTAATCGTTTTTGGCAACTCAAATTGCCAATTTGAAACCGTACCAGACGTTTTTATCCCCATTGCCACGCCAGGCTTAGATTGTAGCGGCGCGCTATTTCGGGTGGATTCTTCTGTGGTGTTGCCATTAAAACAAGTGCGTGAGACTAGCTTGCCAACTTTGGCGGAAGTCTTGAGCGAAATAGAGAAGTTAATATGATTACGCTCCTCAAAAACGGCAAGCTTTACGACCCTGCGCATGGCAAAAATGGCGTGGTTGAGGATATTTACATTCGCGATGGTCATATCACCGCCAAACCAAATCAAGCTGATAAAATTACTCAAACCTATGATTTAACTGGAAAAATTGTAATGGCTGGCGCGATTGATATGCACAGCCACATCGGCGGCGGCAAGGTGAATATAGCGCGCATGATGTTGCCGGAATTTCAAGAAACACGCGGATATTCTGAACCTGAAGCGCATATTTGCACGCCAAATTGTAGCCACAATGCCACCCCAAGCGCCACCGACACGGGCTTTCGCTATATAGAAATGGGCTACACGGCTGCATTTGAAC
Source organism: Methylotenera sp. (assembly GCA_025360485.1). GTDB lineage: Bacteria > Pseudomonadota > Gammaproteobacteria > Burkholderiales > Methylophilaceae > Methylotenera_A. The sequence goes on from JANYCB010000039.1 coordinate 4,524, forward strand.
CGGCCATTATGCCCATCAACGCCCGTCAAGCACATATGGAAATGGGCGACACGCCAATGATCGATAAGGGCGGCTACGCCATGCTGGGCAATGACGATTATTTTTTGCGACTTTTAAGTGGAAAAGCTGACCAAAAAGCAATCAATAACTATGTCGCGTGGATACTGCATGCCACGCAAGCGATTGGCATCAAGGTCGTTAACCCAGGCGGCATTTCAGCCTTTAAGTTTAATCAGCGCCGCTTAAATTTAGATGAAAATAATGTGCATTACCAAATCACGCCACGTGAGATTTTAAAAAGTTTAAGTCGCGCTGTGAGCGAACTTGGCATTGCCAAGCCACTGCATGTGCATTGCAACAACTTGGGCGCTGCAGGTAACTTTCAAACCACTTTAGATACCATGGGCGCGAGCGATGGTGTACCCATGCACCTCACGCACATTCAGTTTCACAGTTATGGCACCGAAGGCGATAAAAAGTTTTCTTCCGCCGCCGCGCAAATTTCCGAAGCACTCAATAAAAACAAGCATATCACTGCCGATGTAGGGCAGATCCTATTCGGCCAAACTGTGACTGCTTCTGGCGATAGCATGATGCAGCACCTAAACGCCAAGCATGCTAACCCAAAAAAATCGGTCATTATGGATATTGAATGCGACGCAGGTTGTGGTGTGGTGCCGTTTAAATATCGCGATCAAAATTACGTAAACGCGCTGCAATGGGCGATTGGCTTAGAGTTGTTTTTGAGCGTAGAAGACCCGTGGCGCATCTTTTTAACTACAGATCACCCCAATGGCGCGCCGTTTACCAGTTATCCACATTTAATCCGCCTGCTCATGGATAAAACTTTCAGAAACGAAGCTTTTGCCAAGTTGAATTTAGATGCGCAAGCCATGAGCAATTTAACTTCGCTAAACCGTGAATATAGCTTATACGAAATCGCCATCATGACGCGCTCAGGCGCAGCCAAACTGATTGGCCTAAATAACTGCGGCCACTTAGGCGCGGGCGCACAGGCCGATATTACCGTGTATACCGAACAAGCAGATTATGAAAAAATGTTTACTAAACCCGACTATGTTTTTAAAAATGGTCAGGTCGTCGTAAAAGATGGCGTGGTTACAAAAGTGGTTTGGGGCGCAACGCATACCGCCAAGCCAGATTTTGATATTGGTGTAGAAAAAAACTTAAACGAGTATTTTGAAAAATACCATACAATTCAATGTGATAACTTTAAAATTAGCAATGATCAAATGTTAGAAGATGGACGTGGTAGCCTAATAACACATGAAAGCAAAGTACGTGCGAATTAACGGCATACAAATTGACGACACCTTCGCCGAAGCATTTAATATGCGCGGCACACGGGTGATTATTACCGCACAAAACCTCAAATGGGCGTACCACGCAGCCAACGCCATGACAGGCTTTGCCACCAGCGTAATTGGTTGTGGTGTTGAGGCAGGCATCGAGCGCGAATTACTGCCAGCTGAAACTCCAGATGGCAGACCAGGTGTTGCTATTTTAATGTTTGCCATGGGTAGCAAAGTGTTAATGCAACAACTGGAAACCCGCATGGGACAATGCATACTCACCTGCCCCACTGCGGCTGCATTTTCTGGGATTGATAGCGAAGATAAAATTAATCTAGGCAAAAATTTACGTTATTTTGGTGATGGGTTTCAGACTTCCAAGTTAATCAATCGAAAGCGTTATTGGCGCGTCCCCGTCATGGATGGCGAATTTTTAGTGCAAGAAACCACTGGCATGGTGCGCGCCATTGGCGGCGGCAACTTTTTAGTGCTAGGCCAAAGCCAAGCACAAGTGCTCACTGCGTGTGAGGCCGCAATTGAAGCCATGAAACAGATACCGAATGTGATTATGCCCTTCCCTGGTGGCGTGGTGCGTAGCGGCTCAAAAGTGGGCAGTAAATATAAAACCATGTTTGCTTCGACTAACGACGCTTTTTGCCCGACACTTAAAGGCTTAACCAATACCGAATTAGACAATGACATAGAATCTGTGATGGAAATTGTGATCGATGGTTTGAGCTTTGAAGATATATCCAAAGCAATGAAAGCAGGCATAGAGGCCGCATGTAATCTCGGTTCTAGCTGTGGCATTAAACGCATTTCTGCAGGCAATTATGGTGGCAAGCTGGGGCCTCATCATTTCAAATTACATGAAATTTTAGGCGGAAAATCAGCATGACTGTGATTACCTTTACGCTCAAAAAAAATCCAACTTTCAAGCTGGATTGCAGCCGCTTAACACCTAGTAATTTGGCAGGTTTATCCATCGAGCAAATTAAAAACCTTAAACTTCTTTACACCAAAAATTCACCTAAAGTGTCTGATTTTTTTGATGTTTCTGGCGATGATACGAATCAAAAAAACAATGAAGCTGCCAAAAATATTCTCTTTAAAAACTCAAGTTCTCTGCTTGATTATATTGGCCACAAAATGACTCAGGGACAAATCACTATCGAAAACGATTGTGGCGATTTTTTAGGCGCAAATATGCAAGGTGGAAACATTATTTGCTCCGGCAACACGGGAGACCGTGTTGGCGACGGCATGCGCCGCGGCTTGATTTTAATCGATGGCAACGCGGCAGATTACTGCGGAAGCCGCATGATTGCTGGCACTATTGGTGTGTATGGAAAAGCGGGTAAATATGTAGGATTCGGCATGAAGCGCGGTACGATTCTGCTAAAAAACCAAGCTAATTTACATGCCACCATTCAAGATTGTGGCGCGCATACACTGCCATTCTTGGCCTTGTTGTTTGCATCTTTTAAACCACTCACTTCGGCTTTTAACAAAATTACAAGTCAACGCGTGCAACGCTACGCGGGTGATTTGGCTTGTGGCGGCAACGGCGAAATTTTAGTATTATTGACTTAAGTCAACTCTAGAAAAACCGCCTCTGTTAGAATGGCGACTTTATTTTTTAATGCAAAATTTATGTCTAAGTATCTCACTGCCGCGTTATATAAGTTTGTAGACTTGCCAGATTATGTTGCCCTGCAAGCCAATATCCATGCGGCTTGCGTAGCACATCATATTAAAGGCACTATTCTGCTCGCACGCGAAGGCATTAATGGCACCATTGCTGGCTTACCTGCAGACATTCACGCTGTGCTACATTTTTTACGTACCGATGCCGCTTTTGAAGGTAAGTTTGCCGATTTAGAACACAAAGAATCTTACGCCGACGAGCACCCGTTTTACCGCATGAAGGTGAAACTCAAAAAAGAAATCGTCACCATGGGCGTGCCAAGTGTAAACCCCAATAACACCGTTGGTACCTATATCAAACCCGAAGACTGGAATGCGCTGATAAGTGACCCCGAGGTGATTTTGCTGGATACACGCAATGATTACGAAGTGCATATTGGCACGTTTAAAGGCGCGGCAGACCCAAAAACCGCCACATTCCGCGAGTTTCCAGAATACGTTGCGCAAAATCTCGATAAAACCAAACATAAAAAAGTGGCAATGTTTTGTACAGGCGGTATTCGCTGTGAAAAAGCATCCAGCTACATGCTAGAACAAGGTTTTGACGAAGTTTATCATCTGCAAGGCGGCATTTTAAAATACTTGGAAACTGTGCCAGAAACCGAAAGCCTGTGGCAAGGCGAATGCTTTGTGTTCGACCAGCGTGTGGCGGTTAAGCACGGCTTAGAGGTTGGTGATTACGACCAATGCTACGCCTGCCGCATGCCGCTTTCACCAGAAGAGCTAAAATCGCCCCAGTACACGCCCGGCATCTCATGCCCACACTGCTACGATAAGACTTCTGAAGAAAAAAAAGCAGCGCTGACAGAACGGCAAAAACAAGTCATCCTTGCTAAAAAGCGTGGTGATGCGCATATTGGCGAAAAGCAAAAGTCCTAATCACGACTCACAAATTAAAGTCTAAGCAACTGAATTATATTTAGCCAGACTATATTAACCATTACTTAAGTAGGTATTATCATACTACAGTCCCCATGAGGTCTATGCCGACCCATTAAAACTTTGAGGACCCTGCAATGACTGAACGTATTGCCTTTTTTAAAGACGCCTACTTTTGCGACAGAAATAATAAAACCGTCACTATTAGGGGTATCAAACGTAAAATCTACAATAATGGTGAGTTAGTAGATTCAGTGATTATTGATGCTGAATGTACTGGCGACTCCGATTGTTTGTTTGACTCAAAGTCACAAAGTTGCCCAAAAAAGGTCGAATCTAAACTTGAAGTAAGTTAAATAATAGTTATTTGCCGATAATTATCACAATTAGACTTGAATAATTGATTGTATTAACCCCTAACAGACGTAAAAAACCCTAGTTACTTGAATTTACTAGGGTTTTTTACATATTGTGTCACTGGTGGCTTACATGCTCCGCCCATCGGAATCATATCTCTGCCATTAACAATGGCTTTCAATCAAAATTATATCCTATCCAAATGCTCTTTCAGGAGCATATACGTGCCAATTGACGAAACTAGAACCATAAACGTGCCGAAAAATGAAGAAAAAACTTAAATCCCTTCATTACGGCTAAATACTGGATTAGAATCATGAAAATAAAAACATCTAATAAGCAAAAACAAAATAAAGCATTTATAACTGAAGATTACATAATGCAATCCCTTAACTCTCTCACATCAGGATCTGACCCACTTGGCAGGTACTATACAAGCGGTTTAGTCGGTCGAACGCTTGTGCGAGAGATGAATCTTGACAGCCCTAATCTTGTGGTTGACTTAGGAACTGGAGATGGATCCCTATCTGCTGAAGCAGCTCAAATTTGGACTTCAACAAAATTTATTACGGTAGACATAGACCATAATGTTACTGAGGTAAATAACAACCGTCTGAAGCATACATCTAGTATTCATTACACTTCAGACGTACTCAATAGTAACCTTCATGATCGTATTGGTTTAAATTTAGGTTCTGCTGACGGAGCGGTTTGTAACCCGCCTTATATTCGTCCTAGATGGCGTAAAGATTTTGGTGACATCTTAGAAGATGCGGGTTTGAGTGGAATACTCACCTCAATAAAAGATGTTAGTGCTGATGTTTTATTCATTGCACAAAATTTACGCTTACTACGCAATGATGGGCGCCTCGGGCTTATTCTTCCAGATGGAATAATTGCTGGTGAGAAGTATTCAAAACTTCGTGAATTATTAATCACAGAACATAGAGTGGAACGAGTCATAGAATTGCCTCGACGCATTTTTCGTAAAACAGATGCCAAAGCCCACATTGTAATTCTCACAAAAAACGGTCTATCTAATGAAACAGTTTCGGTTGAACGTTTAGATGCAAATGGTACGTTGGCATCGCGAATATTAGTCCCTGCTGCAAAAGCAATATACAGAATGGATTATTCTTACCTAGAAAGTCAGGCTTTTGAAAAGAAATCATCAAATATTTTGCTGGGTGACATCTATGAAGCCCTTACTAGAGGCCAATTAAGTTCCACTCAAGTAAAACGGTCGAACATAAATATTTTCCACTCAACCAACTTCCCATTAATTACTAACTCACAGTGTCCCGATGTGCCTCAAGAATTTATTCTGAAAAAACAAATATCAGGTACATTAAAAACCACAATAGCAGAATCCGGTGATATTTTAATTTGTAGAGTTGGTCGAAACCTTGAGAGAAAAATTTGTTATGTACAAAAAGGTTTTGTAGCGCTCAGTGATTGCGTTTATAAACTTCGTGTTAAGCCTGAATATAGAAAGCAGGTCAAAGAATTCTTAAGCAGTAATTCAGGAGAAAAAATACTAAGCGGACTAGCTCACGGTGTTGGAGCAAAATACTTATCTAAAGAGGATTTAATTAACATTATCATTGATAGATAATTCAGAACTTCATGCCTAAATTTATAACATAATAAGAATAAATAATTAAAAATGAGTACAAATGTTCGAACACAAGCCGAGGAAATTAATTTATTAAAAGTAGTTAAGCTTTTATGTTCAACTAAAGTTCGTCACCCGATGAATATTGAACAAATTAAAGCATGGCTAAAGCAATTTAATATTGGTCCGGAAAAAACCCTTGCATTACTCATATTAAGATTCTTAATTTACAGAACATCTGAT
>JANYCB010000047.1 GCA_025360485.1 Methylotenera sp.
GTGCCAGTACCAAGCCACCGCTTCGAAACCAAAATGATCATGCGAATCAAAGTGACCTTTTAATACGCGGATTAGAATAATCGTCAACATAATCGCGCCCATAGTTACATGCAAACCATGAAAGCCCGTTAGCATATAAAATGTCGCACCATAAATACCAGATTTAATGGTGAATGCAGCTTCTGAATACTCTGTATATTGCAAAAATAAGAAAGCAGCACCCAATGCGATTGTTAAAGCCAAACCAATAATAATTTGGTTGCGTTTGTTTTTCATCAAACCCCAGTGGGCCCAAGTCAGCGTTACCCCTGAAGTCAACAATAACAGCGTATTAATAGCGGGCAAACCCCATGGTTTCATTGCCCCTTCTAGTTTCAGGCTAGGGCCTGCTGAAGGCCAAACAGCCGTAAAGTTTTGCCAAAGCATATGAGCACCTGTCAAGCCATGTGTATCTGCCAGCCAAGGTAATGAAACATTGCGCGCATAAAACAAAGCACCGAAGAAACCAAAGAAAAACATTACTTCAGAGAATATGAACCAACCCATACCCCAACGAAAAGATTTATCCACTTGCTTGTTATAAAACTTGCTAATGCTTTCTTTCACAACCTCGCTAAACCAACCAAACAGCAAGTAGGCAAGTGTTAAACCACCAGCAACCATTAATGGTTTGCCAAGTGCAATTTTATTAAGCACCATCGAAAACCCACCCGCCAACAAAAACAGCGCTATTGAGGCGATAAGTGGCCAAAATGAAGGGCCTGGTAAATAATAACTTTTAGTATTTTGACTCATGTTTGCTCCCTAAATATTTTCTTTATCAAACACTTACTTAACTAGTGGTGGGGTTTCAAAAGTGTGGAATGGTGCAGGTGAAGCCACTGTCCACTCAAGACCGTGCGCGCCTTCCCAAACTTGGTTCGTCGCTTTAGCGCCGCCTCGGATACATTTGATCACCACGTACAAGAACAACAATTGACTTAGACCAAGAGCAAATGCGCCCAATGATGAAATCATATTGAACTCAGCAAATTGTTGTGAATAATCTGGTACACGACGTGGCATACCTGCTAAACCTGTAAAGTGCATTGGGAAGAATGTTACGTTAAACGCAATAGTCGTCAACCAGAAATGCCATTTGCCAAGTGTTTCATCGTACATATGACCAGTCCATTTAGGAATCCAGTAGTACACGCCGCCCATAATTGACATGGCAGCACCAGAGAACAATACATAGTGGAAGTGTGCAACCACGTAGTAAGTATCTTGCAACTGAATATCGACTGGTAGAATCGCACATACCAAGCCGCTGAAGCCGCCAATGGTAAATAAGAACACCACCGCAACAGCAAACAACATTGGTGTTTCAAAGGTCATTGATCCTTTCCACATTGTTGCTAACCAGTTAAATACTTTTACGCCAGTTGGTACAGAAATCAACATTGTGCTGTACATGAAGAACAACTGACCTGCAACTGGCATACCAGTTGTAAACATATGGTGAGCCCAAACCACAAATGACAATACCGCAATCGCAGCTGTTGCATACACCATTGAAGCATAACCAAATAATGGCTTACGTGCAAAGGTTGGGATAATGGTAGAAAGAATGCCGAATGCTGGCAAAATCATAATGTACACTTCAGGATGACCAAAGAACCAGAACACGTGTTGGAACAACACTGGGTCACCACCACCAGCCGCGTTGAAGAAGTGCGTACCGAAGTGACGGTCTGTAATCAACATCGTCAAAGCACCTGCAAGTACAGGCATTGCTGCAATTAAAAGATAAGCAGTGATTAACCATGTCCATACAAACATTGGCATTTTCATTAGCGTCATGCCAGGAGCACGCATATTGAAGATAGTTGTAATAATATTGATGGAACCGACGATTGAAGACACGCCCAAGATATGCAGTGCAAAAACACTCATATCAACCGACATGCCGCCTTGTACTGACAGTGGTGGATACATGGTCCAACCGCCAGCAGCCGCACCGCCCGGTACAAAAAATGAGGATAGCAACAAAATAGCGGCAGGAATCAGCAACCAAAAGCTCATGTTATTGAGCCGCGGGAAAGCCATATCTGGCGCGCCTATCATCAAGGGCACTTGCCAGTTAGCAAAGCCCACAAACGCTGGCATAATCGCGCCGAAAATCATAATCAAGCCATGCAAAGTCGTTAGCTGATTAAACGTTTCTGGCTGCACAAATTGCAAGCCTGGTTGAAATAACTCAAGGCGAATTAGCATTGCTAATGCACCTGCAAACAGGAACATCGTGAAACTAAACCATAGGTACATGGTGCCAATATCTTTATGGTTGGTAGATTTCACCCAACGCATAAGCCCAGTTGGATGTCCATGGCTATCATGCGCATGGTCGTCGTGATGTGTTGCGGTTGTGGTACTCATCAATTTCTCCTTAAAACTACAGCTAATTGTCTAATTTTCAAATCTTAAAGTATTAACGTGCTGACTTTACTTGGGCTGGTTGCAATACATCGCCAACAGAGTTGCCAAGTGCATTTCGCTCGTAAGTAATTACAGAGGCAATTTCCACATCATTCAACAAAGCCTTCCAAGATGGCATCACTCGTACACCATTTAATACGCGATCTAGATGACCATCTTTTAGATATTTACCATCAGCACCAAAAATTGGAGCATTGGCAATTTTACTACCTGTCAATGCTGGGAATGCTGGCGGTAAACCTGCACCACTTGCTTGGTGACAAACAGCACAGTTTTTCTCATACACTGTTTTACCATTCGCAATTAAATCTTCCTTAGTCCATACTTTATCTGCCCCAGCATTTGCTGTTTTAGCTGCTTCTTGTTTGGAGGCTATCCACTCGTTATATTTATCTTCTGTTACCGCCTCAACCACAATAGGCATAAAGCCGTGGTTCTTACCACATAGCTCTGAACATTGGCCACGATAGGTGCCTGGTTTATCCGCTCTAAACCATGTTTCTTTAATAAAGCCAGGAATCGCATCTTGCTTCACGCCGAATGAAGGCACTGACCAAGAGTGAATTACGTCTTCCGCCGTAAGTACCAATCTCACCTTCTTACCAACTGGCACTACCATTGGATTATCCACTTCCAATAAATAGTTTTCGCCTTTTTCGGCTCTATTATTGATTTGATCTTCGGTAGTTGATAGATTGCTGATGAACTTCACATCCTTGTCTAAATACTCGTATTCCCATTTCCATTGATGTCCAGTCACTTTCACGCTCATATCGGCTGCTGTGGTGTCCTTCATCGCGAAAATGGTTTTAGTTGCTGGGAAAGCAATTGCCAGTAAGATTAGTGCTGGGATAATGGTCCATACGATTTCAAGTACGTGATGCTCATGAAATTTAGCGGCTTGGTGACCAACTGACTTACGGTGTTTATAAAGCGAGTAAAACATGATGCTAAACACCACCACAAATATACCTAGACAAATATATACAATCAACATATGCAAATCGTATATTTGTCGCGCAATTTCCGTTACTGGTGCGTGTAAATTAAGTGCGTATGCTGCCTGAGCAGAACCCGCAACCATTGACAACACCATACCGAGAAAGTAAATAGCTTTCTTATTCATAACCAAATCTACCTTAATGTGAATAATTAAATAATCTGATATCGCTGCGAATCTGCCTTGCTGTCTTAAAATAAGACGAGGTCAGGCGGTGATTGTTAGCATTTATTAGTGTTTATAAAAAACTTGTTACACACTTTATTATTAGGGACACCATTTTTGCATGCGACATTTTGACGCACATCAAAAACAATGAGAAATTAGCACAAAAAAAGATTTGTCTCAAGCAATAAACAACAATTTGTTACAATTGTATTAATTTACTTGCAAAAGTTTGGTGCCGGGAGGGGGAATCGAACCCCCACGTTGTCGCCAACGCGGGATTTTGAGTCCCGTGCGTCTACCAATTCCGCCATCCCGGCTTGAGGTATAATTACAACCCCGCCATTATAACCACATTTTTCTTCGATGCGAACCCAAGACTTCGACTTTAATTTGCCTGATGCCCTTATCGCGCAACACCCCACAAGCAAGCGTAGTGCCAGTAGGCTGCTACATTTGAACGGAAAAACTAGGCAATTAAACGATCGATTATTTATCGATTTACCGGATTTTTTTTCATCAGGCGACTTATTGGTTTTTAACGATACACGCGTTATTAAAGCACGCCTGTTTGGTCACAAAGCAAGCGGCGGCGCAGTTGAAATGCTGGTTGAGCGGGTGCTCGACACACACTTAGTGTTAGCACATATTCGCGCTTCGCGCGCACCAAAAGTTGGCAGTAAACTCAAGCTGGCAAATGCGTTTGATGCAGAAATTGTTGGGCGAGAGGATGATTTATTTCAGGTAGAATTTTTGAGTGATAAATCAGCACTCGATTTACTTGAACAATACGGTGCCCTGCCCTTGCCTCCATATATTACGCACGTGGCAGAGCTGGAAGACGAAAACCGCTATCAAACTATTTATGCCAAGCACGTCGGCGCCGTAGCTGCACCCACTGCGGGCTTGCATTTTGATGCGCCAATGCTAGATCAAATAAAAGCCAAAGGTGTCAATATTGCTTATGTGACATTGCATGTCGGGGCAAGTACGTTCCAGCCTGTCCGTGTAGATAACATTAAAGACCATAAAATGCATAGTGAGATTTATCACATTTCCGCCGAAACAATTGCTATGGTTGAAGCCACAAAAAATAATGGTGGGAGTGTTATTGCGGTTGGCACTACCAGCTTGCGAGCGCTTGAAAGTGCAGCGCAGCAAGATGAGCTAAAGCATGGCGCGCTTCAACCAGTGCAAAGTGAAACCAATATTTTTATTACGCCAGGGTTTGACTTTAAAGTGGTTGATAAGCTAGTAACCAATTTTCATTTACCCAAAAGCACTTTACTCATGTTAGTGTCTGCCTTTGCGGGCTGCGAGCCAATTAAAAATGCTTATGCACATGCGATACAACAGCAGTACCGTTTTTTTAGTTATGGCGATGCCATGTTATTAGATCGAGCAAATTGAGCGATCTAGTTTGAACTTCACGGGCAAACCTAAGCACTAAGCTAGACGTTCATTTACTTCAGACAAAATCAGGGAAACATTCAAGCACATGAATTTATATCAAAAATTACTAACTAGCACATTCATCACCTCGGCATTATTTGCAAATATGAGCTTGCAAGCACAAGTGTTACCAGAAGCCACGCTTGGCATTAAAATCCCTTTAGCGACAAAGCCCAGCACGCGCCCGATGACGGTGGCTTACGTGCCCGATGTAAAGCGTTACTATATTGCAGATGGTGGCTTAGCGCCTATGGGGTCAGAGCTTGAAGCGCCAATTTCTAAATCGCAAATTCATGCTTATGATGACACAGGGAAATACATCAATTCCGCCAAGCCAGGTTACGATAATCGCTCGATCTATTACAATACCAACACCAAAAAATTAGAAACCATTACTTACAATATTTCTAGTGATGCTGGTTTCTCTCCCAACACTGGCATTTATTCCATTGATATCAGTGATACAGGCGAGGTAAAAGAGAGCTCGACTGAGATTATGCAATTTAACCCTGCTTTTGGTCACTCCAACACAATGCCCTCTTACGATGCTGCCAATAAGCGCTATTTTGCTAAGCAAGGTCGTAGCGATAAAGTATTTATTGTGGATCCAAAACTTCGCGAAAAAGTGGGTGAAGTCACACTGGATTTAGCAAAAGCAAAAGTTGCATTTGACGATATTAGCGATTGTTTCGTGGCCTTCACGGGCGTAAAAGGCGAAGAGTTAATATTGTTAGATGTTGACCATAAAGCTGCGCTGGTGTTTGATATTACAGGTAAATTTGTTGCAAAAAGTGAGTTGCCAAAAGACTTAAAACTGCACGCGCAAAACCATTTTAATGGCTTAGGGTACGCCAATGACATGCTATTTGTATATCACGATAGTGAAGGCGAATTTGGTACCTATTATGGCTTTAAAGTGATGAAATAACTTTATAAAATATAAACAACAAAAAACCGCGAACCCATCACAGGCACGCGGTTTTTTTATATCTTAAAAGATGTTACTTACCTAATGCACCAGCTAACTTACCAGAAGCCATGCCAAAAACAGCACCTAGCACTGTTGACAAAATCACTAGCAAGACAGGGTTAGACATATTCATTGCTGTCGAGCTACCTGCACCAGTTTTTTCTAATGCATAAGCAGCTGTAGCAGCATAGCCATATACATTAGCTGGCACTGCTGAAAGCAAGCCGCAATTAGCAACAATCACCAACAAGAATACAGTTACAGCAATATAAATCGCTGGACCTGCAGCGCCTGCCAAACCTAATGGATTAGCACCCACTAAAGCTAATGCAACGCCTGCAATCACTGCGCCATAACTCATGCCTACAATAGTTTTTTGCAATGCAGCTGTATCTGCGCCTAAAGCAAAGTAGCAGCCCCAGGCAATAAAACCAGCCCAAACCAA
>JANYCB010000068.1 GCA_025360485.1 Methylotenera sp.
CTACACTAAAACGTGGATCTGGACTTTGTACACGACCAAAACGACCGAAGGGATCGTTAATCTGCAGCGTCGTAACACCATCCACCGTAATGTCGCCATTAGCATAGTTAATAGCTGTGATGTAACCGCTACCGCTATGCAGAGATTGTTGCGATATAAATATTAGCGCAGCAATATAGGTGCCGTTAACGTTATTGCCAACTGCAGTCATTTCAAGATTAGTTGCTGGACCGCCGTTGACATAGTTGGCCCAAGTGAGGGTATTGGCAGGCATCTGAACAATTAAACCACAGGGAACAGTAATCTGTTTGTTATCCATCGTGGCGGAGCCAGAACAGCCATCAGCCCCAACTGTTGCATTGGTAATGATGCCAGTTGATTTAAAGCCATTAATACTCGCAGGGGGTGCTGACAACATCACAAAACCAGGAGGTGCCCCACCCGCGCCAGCCGCACCAGGAAGCAGGGGTTCCGAAAGCGTTGGCACGAAGACCGGTGCTACAGCGGTCTTAGGATTAGGCGGTTTAGCCGTCCCACCTTTGGCAATTGCATCTGCCCCGACTATGAGCGTTGAACCGAGCAATATCATGCTCAGTACAGTGCTCACTTTATTCAATTTACTCGGTTCCATGATTAAGCTCCTTTTTATAAATCTTTCTAAAATTCTAAATTGCCACAAATCGCCAACTTCACAATTCACAATTCACAATGGGCGGCAAATTCCCGCCGTCATGTAAGCCTTAATGCAAGTTTCGTTCCAGCATTGTGCCAATTGCTTAAACTGGCCTGCAAGCCAGTATTGATGAGGGATTTATCGTTTTACCCATATTGAACTTATCCCCCAACATTGCCTAATTTCTCCCCCATTTTTGGGTAAATAACCAACTTGCTAAACTGATTGCAAATTTAAGAAAATGACTTGTAGCTAAGAGTTAGCATGTGATTGAGATAGAAATTGAACGGGTAATTTTTAGCTGGCACAAAACGTGCGTAACAACACCAGCAAAGTAATATTGTGCTTAAGTAACAGCAGCCACTATTGCCAATTAAATATAGTTTTATCTTAAACGAAGGAGAATTCATGTCGCCCACCACCAAAATTTTAATCGTGGAGGATGAAGACATTTTGGCTGAGAATCTGAAAAGCTTTCTCAATCGCAGCTCTCCTAATGTCCGAATCGCGGGGGATGCTCTAGCTGCAAGTAAAATGCTGAAAGACTTTACACCTGACTTAGTACTATTGGATTACGGCCTGCCAGGCTTGGATGGCCTCCAAATTTATGCAAGAATCTTACAACGTCAGGCGCCAAAAGCTAGTTGCGTAATGATGACCGGCCAACTCACCGAAAGTATTGCGCGTAGATCCAGCGACTTTGGTATTAACCACGTATTGCGCAAGCCATTCAGCTTTGCCGAACTACAAGACATGATAGACCTGAGTCTTGACGAAGTTCCTGAATCTGTAGTTACCGTCAAAGATATTTTGGGCAGAATTCTTACCACTAGGCGCCTTGGGCTGCGTGCCGACAATGCACCCGCTATCAATTGGGATGGCACTTACCCTTCTAATCGCCGCAGTGATGAAAGGCGTGCCGCAGAAGGCAGGCGCCACGACGATATACAGCCGTCACCAGAACGTAGAAAATCTATGAACTAACACTTTGCATCTTTTACTCTAAAAAAACAAGCCTTATTAATAAGCCATTAATGGCTTTTAAGAGTATGATTTATGGCTAATATTTCTATTAATTTTTTAGGATTTCGCCATGTTATTTATGTACGATGCTAGCATTCCATCTCTTAAACGCGCGCTAATTAATCTCTCTGCAATACTAAAAAAAGGTGAAGAATACGCTTATGCAAAGAAAATCGAGCCTAGTGTTTTACTCAATGCACGCCTTTTCCCCGATATGTATCCACTTTCGCGTCAAGTTCAAATTGCGACAGACATGAGCAAAGGCGGGGCGGGACGCCTAGCTGGGTTGGAAATTCCAAAATTTGAGGATGATGAAACCACATTTGCACAGCTGCAAGCGCGTATCGCCAAAACCGTTGCTTTTATCGATAGCATTACGCCCGAGCAAATGGTAGGCGCCAAAAACCGGGACATTACTATTACCGTGCGCAAGATGGAATTAAAGTTTACCTGGCAATCTTACTTGTTAACGTGGGTTAACCCGAACGTGTATTTTCACGTTACAACTGCGTACAATATTTTGCGCCATAACGGCGTGGAACTTGGGAAAGCAGATTTTCTGGGTCCTAGGGATTAATAGGATTTAAAGACTTACTAATTAATAAATTCTGGTCATTGCCGTTTCACGTCGCCCACCTTGCCAGCTAAATCGAAACTGGTATGCAAGCGGCGCGATTGTGCGACAAGTTCAGCGCTGATTGTGCCTGAAATATCCTGATTAGGCTGAATATCTACATTGCCCACCGCGTGGAATTGATCAGTATCTAGCGCAAGCTGTCTATACTGATATTGTCCGCCTTTAAGCCGTAGATTGCCGCTGAGCTTGTCAAAGTGGGTGGGTGGACCGAGCAGAGACTTATCTTCTCTCGACAATACGGCTCGCTCCAAATCAATATCATTAATTTTGCCATCTCGCAAATCAAAATTCGCAGTGATATCCGGCGCGTCACCCAACATGGCAGCTACACTCGATTGGCTAGTAAAATCCCCCGCCAGATTCACTTTACCTTCTATAGAAACCCCACTGTTAAAGGCCTTCAGTAAAGGCGGTAAATTAGCTTTAAAAAGATCAAAATTACCTGAAACGACCCATTGGTTAGACCAATTTACGATCGCCTTGCCAGTAATGGTGCCACCATAAATATTGCCTTCTATCCGATTGAAATTAATCTGCCCATGATTCATTGTGCCTTCAGCTTTAAGCTCATCAAACACAATTTTTGGGCTCACGGGTAGCGGCCATTTGCCTGCAGTTAGCGCGACATCATAACTGGCTCCTTGCGGAGTAAGCTGCAATGAAAGTGCATAGTTGGAAGCAGTCAAATTATAATTTTTAAACGCTTTCGATTCGTCTAATTCAACTTTGCCTTCAAATGGCCCCAACTCCAACTCACGTATTTTAAACATGATTTTTTTTAATTTAATTTGTTCAACCTTTAGGTGTTCGGCTTTACCCAAACCATTGATCCATTGCTGCGGTTGCCCTAAATTATCTTGATCAATATTCACACCTTCAAATTCGAGCGATTCCACCTTTTTCACTTCTTCAAATAAAGTCGAAATTTCTGGCGAAACATTGACGGACTCGATTTTAAGACTGGAGTTATTACCTATCGCAATATTCGCCAGCGCTAGATGCGGCTGCGGCCAAAGTGAGGCATGCACTTCCTTAATGGTCACTGGTGCGCCAGCACTTTCCGAGGCAAGTTTTTCAATTGGTTCAACCAGTGTGGCCAAATTGAAGAAGGGCATGATGCCAATCAGCAGTAGTACCATCAACGGCAGGTAAACGAATATAACCTTAACCACCACGGAAGCCCATTTTGCGAAATCTAAGGTTCTTACAGAGGCTTTAGCTTGGGCTTTTGCTCTTGCTTCTGCATTTTCTCTAGCGGCGCGTTTAAGCTCCTTGCGCGCATGCGCTTCGTCCCTTTGCTTAGCTTTTCCCTTAATTTCTTGTGAGGCTTTTTCTAACTCCTCGTCAATGTGGTCTTCATCCTCAAATTCGCTATCCTCAGCTTCTTCTAGGATTCGCGTATCTACTTTCAACCACGCTACTTCTATTGATTTGGTGCTGATTTCGGGCGCCGAATTTTGTCGCACTTGTTCTGCTTCGCGTGAAATACGCTCCATTTCAAGACGGGTTTTCTCTTTTTCTTCAAGTTGCGCTTTTTCTTCTGCTTCCGCTCTAGCACGAACTTGTTCTGCTTCTAGCTGCGCCTTCTGCTCGGCCATTTGACGCGCTTCATCTACTTCCTTGGTTCTACGTTCAGCCTCTTGTAGCGCTTCTTCAACTGCTTTAGCAGCAGCTTCTCTCCGCTCTGCTTCTGCCTCTTGCGCAAAGCGCTCCATTTCTATTTGCGCATTCTCTTTCGCCTCGGCGCGTGCTATTTCTTCGTCTTCCGCTTCGGCGCTCTCTTGTTCTGCCTTCAACAAGGCTTTACTCTCTGCCTTGATGCGTTCATCTTCTTCGGCTTTAACTTTGCGCTTGGCTTCCTGACGTGCTTCTTTGGCATCAGCTTCAGCTTTTTTACGATCTTCTTCCGCTTTACGTACAATGCGCTCTATTTCGCGACTCGTACTTACTTTTGCCTCTAATTTAGCTTTTTCTTCAGCTTCTAACTTGGCTTTCGCCTCTGCTTGAGCACGCACTTGCTCCGCTACTTTTTGTGCTTTTTTTGCAGCTGCTGCTTGAACGCGGAGTTGTTCTGCCTCAGCCTCTTCTGCAGCTTTACGTTCTGCTTCTAGTTTAGCGGCTTCTGCTTTAGCTTTACGTTCTGCTTCTAATCGAGTTTTTTCAGCAATAACTTGTGCTTCCGCTTTAGATTTTTGTTCTTCTTCTGCGGCTTCAATAGCGATGCGCTCTAATTCGCGTCGCGCATTCTCTTTTGCTTCTGCATTGGCTTTTTCTTTGGCTTTAGCGCGCTCTATTTTTTCAGCTTCCTCTTGCGCCTTGCGTTCTGCTTTTTGACGTGCTTTTTCCTCTGCCTTGGCCGCACGTTCCGCCTCTAAACGCTGCTCTTCTTCCACCTTGGCTTTACGTTCGGCTTCAAATCTAGCTTTTTCTTCGGCTTTTGCTTTAGCTTCTGCTTCCGCCTTTTCCTTCGCTTCCTCGGTCTCGCGGGCAATGCGGTCTGCCTCAAGGCGCGCGTTCACTTTTGCCTCAGCTCTGGCCTTTTCCTTCGCTTTTTCTTCAGCAAGTGCTTTGGCGCGAGCCGCCTCAGCCTCAGCCTCAAGTTTGGCTTTATGCTCAGCCTCGCGTCTTATGGCTTCTTCAGCCGCGGCAATTGCATTCGCTTCAATTTCTTCTACGGTCTGATATTCTTCAACCACCATGGGCGTAAAGTTGGTTGTCGGCGCCCAATCGTCAGCGCCTGAATGTGCCATAACGACGGGCCTGATAAAGCCTTCTTTTTCAAGCTGAGTTAAGGCCACCGCCAGCTCTTGTTCGCTTAGGTCGTTAGATTTAACAAGAATTGCTTCGGCTTTTGAATGGCCATCGATATACGAAAGCACTTTATATAGATGTGAAGAAAGGCCGCCAATTAAAGAATTGCGGGCGCGCAAACCCTTGCCAGTTTTACTGTAAATTACAGATAAATCCATGAATTTGTAGTCTTAAGCTCTGGTCGGGCTCAAGCTTTAAAGTCCAAGGCCTGTTAATTTCAGGCACATAGGGTGATTAAACCCCTCAATATACTGTTGTATCGTCATTTCCAAGTTCCGTCCTCTTGTAAAACGATCATCATCAATCCATTCGCGTTTTGGCGATTAGAACAATGATTCTATATACGCACTATCCGTACATTGCCTAGGACATTCATACTCGCACGGAATAGTGCATTTCGTCAATATGGCTGGGGGCTCAAGAGCTTTGTATTCACTCACACTGTATCAATGTAGCAACAAAAATGAATACAAATGTATATAGAAGCATGTCTATATACAATAATCGCATAATTATCCCAAAAAGCCTGAATTTTTATTGAGAAATGCGTGCAAAAACCGTGTTATTTCTAAAGTTTGATTTAAAGCTGCCGATGTAATAATTAACGCTACTAAGTTTATTTAGAAGGTGTGTGATGACAGTCTATCAAGTGCTTAATGAAGAAAACCAAGTTTATTGTGAATACTTAGATCTTGAAAAAGCCATGCATAGCGCACAAGACCTGACGGTTTGGGATCAATACCACTACTACCATGTAGAAAAGTTAGAGCTTGAAACGGTAGATTAATCACTAGCATCAAGTCAGCGGAGTGGGAGAAGTAACAATGTAGTGCAATAGGCAAGCTTTAACACGATATTCGGAGGCCGAGATGAAACTGATTCACGCACTATTGATGCACGCTTGGCTTGCGCTCAGATTAAAACACGATGGTACTGGCATTCCGACAAAGCTGCCTGCTGCATTTGTGCTTATCAGCTTATATGTTGCACTCAATCTTGCCAATAAAAACATCAACGGCGGCATCAACTTGGAAACGCTCGTTGGCTTAAGTTTTATAGCGCAATTTTACCTTTTCGGCTTAAGAAACAAAGTGATAGGCCTGATTATTTTAATTAGTGTTGTCACCAATGCGCTTGCACTTATTTTAACTACACTCACTGGCATCCCAGAAGAAAAGCTATTTTTGCTATTAATCATGGAATACCTCATGATTTTTGCAGCCATTGTGAATTTAATTAAAAACAACATTAAAACTATCTAATTTACGCCTACCCTGCAGACCAATATCCATGCGGCTTTCAGAGCAAGCATTCGTCATTGGTATTTTACACTCACGACACTTACAAACTGTCGTATTTACCCAATAATTCCACCCCCCAAATTCGGGCAAAAAACTCATAAATGGGTAAAATTCCCAAATAATGCTTGACAACCCATCCATTCTTAACTAACAATGATATTAACGACTAAGCCGAATACAAGCGCTGGTGCGGAATATCGACTCATTTAGACTAAAAGCAAACTATAAGTTAACATAAGTCTAAAAATAAATGACAGTGGCATAAATATTGCATTTAGTCATATAGTTTATGTTCAGCCAAATCAAAAGGTCGACAATATTTTAGGTAGATTAACTAGTTTGATTTGTTAGGGGGAATAAAATTGAAAAATTATAATAAGCTTATCCAAAAGTGCATGAACCAACAAAAGGCTGAACTCAGCCCAACAGGTGGCAGGCTTTTCCAAATGGCGCCTATTGTAGCCGCAACGTTGTTATCTCTTTCTGCCGTGACTGCGCAGGCAACTATCATCAACTTTTCCGGCTTAACTGGAACTGGTAGTCTTTTTAACGGTGCGGGCAACGCCCAAACCCTTACCCTTACAGCTGGCTTGTATGACGTAGTCTTCTCGGGCGGTACGCTACTTGGGCCAAATATCTCTAACCTACCAGTATCTTCTGATCTCGCTTACGGAACAGCTGATTTTGCAAATAGCGGAAGCCAGACAGGCTATACCAACCCTATTTCGATTCAGTTTTTCGATACTGGCACTACCAATCTAGCGAGTAACCTCAGTAATTTTTTCCTAACCCTTTACAATGGGGAGCCTGCCACCCGTAGTTACTCCTTGTCGAATAATGACGGTAGTGCGACATTTAACAACGTAGCCAGTAATGCTAATAGTGGCCAACATACATTTGTATTTCCAACAGCCAGCGTATTGGGGAACCCACTAGCTAGTTCGTTTACAATCGGCGATACCAATAGTAGCAGTTGGGATTTTTTGATTGGCAGCATAGGCTTCAATGAAGATATTCTGCCTGGCCAAAGCGATAGCGGCACGTTCTGTGCTAACGGGCAGAAAAGCAGCCAGACTTGTTCTCCTTTCCTCGCTACCGCCCTAGAAGCTCCTGTTATCACAGAAATCCCTGCCGTTCCAGAGCCAGAAATTAATTCGATGATGATGATAGGTCTTGGTTTACTTTGGCTCGTTAAACTTAGTGGCGGGTCGCAGCAATCAAAAAACCGCTTATTAGTGCGCATCAAAACTTAACGTAGAGCCTTTAGGTAGATATAAAATGCCCTGTAAGCCTCCATTCATGTGGATTACAGGTCATTATTTTGTAGCACGTTTATCAAGCATATACGATGTTGCCGTAAGTGCAACGCCTAACGCGACCACGGCCAGCACAACGAGAAACAACGGGTCGTGCGTCTGTACATAAAGCCACACAATCACCACAATAAAAAATATACGTACCGCCAAAGTGGTGGTATAAAGCACCTCGACGCTGTGACGAATAATCTGGCTTACCACCACGCTTAACGCAATCATGAACGCACCGGTAAATTGCACAAATGTGTTCTCATAATGCCCAGTTGATAACAATATTTTCAGCGAGAATTGCGGCGCAAACAACAAACCAACGCCTGTGAAAAAAAGATAGGTGGCCAAGTAATAAAGACTCAAACGGGTTTTGGATTTCATGGCTAATCTCCAACTGGGCAGCGCGTGAGCTAAATAATACGCCGAATGAAAAAACTTTCATACTAAGTTTTTTTGAAAAATTAGATTGTCTTGCAAGCCGCATGAATATTGCTTCTCAGGCCTGCCAAAATCGCATTAAGCACATCAAATATTGCTTATTTTGTAATTTACACACCACTCATAGGTGGTGCTATAGTAAACACTTACAAATGGAGAAATAGGCGATGGTTAAACAAGATTTAAAAGACACCAAATTTAATGCGCATGTGGACGCAATTGAAAAACACAAAGCCTTGCTAGAAAAACTGCATCTTGATTCAGACACGCATTTAAATGAGGTCACCAGCTCTCTTCAAAAGCTAACCCTCACGCTTGAAGAATACCTTAAGGTAATCGGTATCCCGTAACATTTTGGGTTTCACAAAAAACTAGTTTTATCGCTGTGCTTCGGTGGTTTTCATCTCAAGTTTTAGTTGGCTGGCGGTCGCCTCATCAAAATTATTCAGCAGCGCAACTTTAGTCAATGCCAGCGAATGTTTGCCGCTTTTTTCTGCCATCAAGCCTAAATAGAAAATCGCTTGGCTATGCTGATGATTCATCGCCACCACTTTTTGCAAATGCGCTTCCGCTTTTTGTATATCATTGGTAGCATATTCAGCGGCCGCTAAGTAATACCAAGCTTCCGCTGTATTTGGCTCTTTTTTGGTCCATTTATTGGCAATTTGTAATAGCGAATCCCAATTTTCAGTTAAATAAGGGTGTACAACCTGCATAAAATAGGGCCATTTATCGTATGATGCCGCCCAAAATGGCTTCTCACTTTTCGCGCTAATCACTTGCTCGGGCTTTTTCAGCAAGGCCTGCACCCACTCCACCGGCATATTGTAGTAATAAGCCTCTTTACCGGGACTTTTTAGCGTAATCACGCCCACTAAATTGCCATCATCATCAAACACGCCGCCGCCACTTGCCCCCAGCCCAAAGGTGCTGCTGGCGCGAATAATCACGCTATCATCCAAAGGGTATAAACCTTTTACCACACCAAAAGTGCTTACGGGTATTGCTGCAAAATTGGGGTAACCGATGGTGAAAACCGATTGCTCGTACTTAAGATTTTTGCTTGAGCCTATTTTTGCAATCGGCGCATCCAAGCCATCCACTTTTAAAATACATACATCGTGACGCCAATCGGGTTTAATGGCCGTTGCAGAAAGCGGCATGCCATTATTAATCACCACAATACTACTGGCACTGGCTACTACATGACAATTGGTCACAACTTGATCTTTTGCAATAACCACCGCAGAACCAAGCCCGTAGCCACCATTTGCAAGCCCAACCTGCACGCGCAACACTTGGGCATCTAGCTCGTGCACCAGCGCATCGGTTGGCGCTGCCAACGTGGAAGTTGCAAAACCCAAATAGAATAAAGTCGAATAAAGCACGGTAAAGCAAAGCTTTTTCATGATGACCCCCAATTTAGATCGTCGCCAATCTACATATTAAATTTCTTCACCCCACAAAATAAACTAAATTAAAAATACGGCTTTGTAAATTATTAAGCAATTACCATTCCAAGTCATTTATAGCCATTTAACAAAAACGCTGGTTATGTATATATATCGGCCGATTTCAGCTAAAGCTTAATACAAACATAGCAACTCTATAACGCCAAAAAACGTGACTAAACATGACCAATTGTGATGATTGTCTATCGCTTCGCACACATTTGGGGCATTAATGGCAAATATGTTTTCTAGAATTCACCTTAAGTGTAATAAATAAGCTGATGAATAATAATTCATCTTGTAAAATATATTAAGGTATTGAATCAATTGAACTTTTTGGCATAATTTATGCTCTTACTTTTAGTGTAGTAAGACATTGTTCAACTTGAACGTTAAGGAGTACAAAATGACGATTTACCAAGTAGTTAACGAGCAGAATTACCCGGTGTATGAATTTAGTGAATTTGCAAGAGCGGCACTGGAAGCAGAAATGCTGAACGAATTGCACGAAGATCATTACTTTTATGTTGAAGTGGCTAAAATTCAGGCAAGTTAATTAAAAACTCGCCGCATGAAGCTGTATTAAGGCGCAATGCCTTTAGAGTTGGCTTTATTAAAGTTTAGCGAGCGCGTTCATCACTTTTTTGCTGCATAAATTCCGCATAAATATTTCTATTCCGCATACATTCACTACTATTTTTATCACTGCAAGTTTCTCTCAACTTGCAAAAGCAGGTATTAGCCACTAACTGTTCTAAAGTCGTTACCTCACCATTGCTGGGTTTTTTATCTAAAGTCATTTGCTGTCCGTTGAATATAGGTTGAATATGCGTCAATTAAGGTGGCGTAAGGCCAGAATCTTTAAGTATCTGATTTAAATCTTGCGAGGTCTGCGATTCGGGTTCTGGCCCGTACACTTTCTCATGCGCCCAATCGACCAACTCACCCGCACCCCAAGAAACCCCATACGCCAATACAAACACAACCAGCCCGCGCGTGATGCCTTTGGGGATGCCATGCGCATCTAACAAGCGGCGAATATACCAAGCCGCGATGATGAACACGATGGTGGAGATGATGATGTTCCACATGGAGGGGAGTGTGAACATGATGTATTTTCTATTTTGGTTGAAATATCAGTACATTCTATCTTAAAACAGATGCTACAGGATGCGCATAGATATTGCCTCACAGAGCATCAATTTATATGTTTTTTTAACGTCATACGCAATACTAATGCGCCCTAATATCTTGCACAGCCGAACTATAGTTTGGCGCATGTGCACTTTAATTGTGCAGACATTACTTTTGATTCATCAGCGCTAAGTATTAAATATAAGATTTTATAATTTAAATTCAGAGGGTTATCTATATAATTCGTGCTTGGCACAGCACTTGCTATTACCTTCTCTAAAGTTCAGCATGTTAAAGGAATAAAAATGGCATTATTAGGCTGGTTTGACAAAAAAGTTGTCAAACCAAAAGCAGAAGCGTTGTCGGGGCTTAATCTTAAGCAGCTACTTGATACTCACCATGCTTTAAAGAAAAAATTGCAGGATGCGATGGATGGCACAAGCCCAGAACGTTTAGATATCACTGAACTATCGCAGGATAACTTATGTGCAATAGGAAAATGGCTTTATGGCGAAGGCAAAGACTTATATGGTCATCTGCCAGCATATGAAGACGCGCGTAAGGTGCATGCAGAGCTGCATTTGTGCGCGAGTGAAGTACTAACGCAGCACCAAATTGGCAATGAGGAACATGCTCAAGAGTTATTAAAAACCAAATTTCGCACTACTTCCAGCAAAAATCAGATGGGGTTTGCACGCTTATTTAGCGCGGCCAAGGCTTAAGGCGCAGACGCAAACAATTAAACAGCTTAAAACCGATGCTCTGTGAGCCGCATAGATATTAGTCTCTAGGGCGGCCAGTTTAGCTTTTATAGTTTGCTGTGAGTGCCATCGCAAAGTGGCGAATTTGCAGTATGTTTGCAGCCGCAAAAATAAACGGTTTTACTTTCTGTCGCTTTATATTCCACAGGGGTGAACTTGCTACCTTGATGCGAACCATCGCAAAATGGTTGCCCTTTACTTTTTCCGCACGCGCACCAGTAATAGCTTTCACCTGCCTTTACCTCAACTGCGTAGGGTGATTTTTGTGCAATAACAGCTTTCATTTTTTGCTCCTTATTTAGTGAATGATTAAATTTATTACTCTCTTATCGCTTCGACTGGAATATCAATAGTAACTTCATCGCTTACATAGGGCACATGTTTACTCATATTAAAATCGCTACGTTTTACCACCACGGTTGCATTGGCGCCGCAGGCATCTTTTTTGACCATTGGGTGTGGCATGCACATAAATGACGTAACGGTAAGCGTCACAGGCTTGCTAATGCCTTTAATGGTAAGCGTGCCATCGACAGAGGCAACTTTATCATCTTTAAAATTCATCTTTTTCGATGTAAAAGTAGCCGTTGGGAATTTTGCAGTGTCAAAGAAATCTACGCCTTGAATATGCTCGTTAAATAGCGCAAAGCCTGTATTGACAGATGTTGTATCGATAACAACATCAATAGAGCCTTGCTTGGCGGCTTTATCTATCACTATTTTTCCTGTGGCTTTATCAAAGCGGCTTAATTGTGTGGAATAGCCAAAATGGCTATAAGAGAACCTTGGTTTTGAGTGATTAGAATCTATCACATAGGTTTCTGGTGCGGCTAGGGTAGTTGTGGCTACGCTTAGCAGGGCGAATGTTAAAAGATATTTTTTCATGTTGGCTCCTTGAATAAATTAAAAAATTTTCATATAAATTTGGTTTAAATAAATTAGCTTTCGGTTTCTATCGCCGCCCTTAATTTCTTAAGTGCGTTTGTTAGCTCTGTTATCTCTTGCTGGGATAATTGGTTAAATACTTTTTCTAAATGCGCGCCATGCTGGGGAAAAACACGTTGAAAAAGCTTTTCACCTTCGGGCGTAAGTGTGACTTTTTGGCTTCTGCCATCATCTTCATTGCTTAATCTTGCGATAAAGCCTTTGGCCTCTAAGCGATCTAAAATGCCTGTGAGCGTGCCTTTTGTGATGAGCGTTTTTTCACCCAAGATTTTGCATGTCATGGGCGGCTGGTTGCCCAGCGTTGCAATTACATCGAACTGCGGCGGCGTTAAATCTAAAGTGCGTATATGCGCACCCGAGACACTCTCAAACGCTTGGTATGTACGCACCAACTCTCTTACTAATGGTAAAAAGCTCATAAAGATTTAATAACGCTTAATTTAGTTCTAATTAGAACTATAATGGTACTAATTAGAACCAATGTCAATAGGTTTTAATTTGAATATTTATTTTTTTAAGGAAATAAGTTACCAGCGGCGCGATTTAAGCGGCATAAATAGGCAATAAATCTGCCTTTAATCTCAAGATTGTTTTAAAACTGCCGATGTAATAATTATCACATCAAGCTTTATTGCCAAATGCGGACAAAATCTGCTGGCTTTGATGCAAGTTTTACCCGTTGTTTGTTTTGCGAATACTCTCCTCCCTTGGGCTTGTAACTACGGTTGCAAGCCCCTTTTTTTGCCTGCGATATCAAAATAATTTAAAAATGCACACCCTGAGAGTCTCATGGATATTGGTTGGTAGGGCAGCATAAATTTACTTAAATTAAATTACGCTGAACTAAGTTTGAGTATGTGGCCTCTAAAAATGCGTGTGTCACACATTGGTTAGGAGATTTAATGCGCAAAATTCTAATAGGTTTAACTTTGCTTAATTTTAGTTTAATTGCCCCATTATTAGCACCCGCTGCAAATGCCGCAGAAACCAACATGCGGCCTGGATTATGGCAAATCACCACCACATCTGATTTATTGCTGTTAGCGCAGCATGTACCGCCAGATCAAATGCAAAGCATTAAAGATTTAGCCAAAGATTACGGGCTTGAAATGCCACAGATTGAAAATGGCGCGGCAATCTCCCAAACTTGCATTACGCAAGAAATGGCGGCGCAAAAAACGCTACCTAATGTCTACAGCGCGGAATTAGGTTGCACCTCTAAAAACGCCACCCGCAGCGGCAACAACTACAAAGTAGACTTTGTATGTGCTAGCCCTGACCTTAAAGGCAACGGCACAGCAGCAGGCACCATTACCACACCAGAAGCCTTTACTGGGCAAACTAACTTTAGCGGCACTGCTCAAGGCAACCCCGTGAACGAAAAAGCTGATATTAACGGTAAATGGATTAATGCAAGCTGTGGCGCGGTAAACCCGTTATAGTACAAACTTATTGAAAGGGGACTTTTTAAACAGGACAATAGGCATGGCCGAGCCTGAATTAAAAAACACTAAGTTCGATGCGCATGTAGATGCGATTGAAAAACACAAAGCCTTACTAGAAAAGCTACACCTGGATTCAAACACGCATTTGGATGAAGTCAATAATTCTTTAGAACGGCTCACCCTTACACTTGAGGAATACCTTAAGGTGCTTGGCATTACATAGTTCAGTCTAAATTTAGTGAG